>JASFYI010000003.1 GCA_030055515.1 Methanolinea sp.
TCACCACAGGCCGGTGCATCTGGCAGTGGCACACGGGGACGATGACCCGCAGGTCCGCGTCGCTCGAGGCCGAGGAACCCACCGGCTGGATCGAGATCAACCCCGAGGACGCAAAGGCACTCGGGATAAAGAACGGCGAGACAGTCAGGGCAACGACCCGCCGCGGGTCCGTCGAGGTCACCGCGCGCGTCACGCCCGACATTATGAAGGGTGTCACGTTCATGCCGTTCCACTACAGGGAGTGCCCTGCAAACATCCTCACCAACAACGCGCTCGATCCCATCGCGAAGATCCCGGAGTTCAAGGCCTGTGCCGTGAGAATCGAGAAGATCGAGGGGGGGAAATAGATGTCCAAGAAGGGTGACATGTTCTACGCCTGGACTGCGGATGCAGCCCTCGCCGAGAAGGCCGAGTGCGGTGGCGCCGTCTCCGGCCTCCTGAAGTTCATGCTCGAGAAGAAGATCGTCGACGCCGTGCTCGCCGTGAAGCGGGGGCAGGACATCTACGACGCGGTCCCCACCATCGTCACGGACCCTGCCCAGATTGGCGAGACCGCGGGATCCCTCCACTGCGGGACGCTGCTGCTCTCGAAGATCGTGAAGAAGTTCCTCGACGGCGCGGGGGACAAGAAGATCGCGATGACCGTGAAGGGCTGCGACGCGATGGGGCTGTACGAGCTCGCGAAGCGGCAGCAGGTGAACCTCGACAACATCGTGATGATCGGCGTCAACTGCGGGGGGACGGTCAGCCCCGTGATGGCGCGCAAGATGATCCGCGAGAAGTTCGGGGTCGACCCCGACACGGTCACGAAGGAGGAGATCGATAAGGGCCAGTTCATCATCGAGTACCCGGGAGGCCACAAGGGCATCAAGATCGATGACCTCGAGGAGGAGGGCTACGGGCGCCGCTCCAACTGCCGCCGGTGCAAGATGAAGGTCCCGCGCCAGGCCGACCTCGCGTGCGGGAACTGGGGTGTCATCGGCGACAAGGCCGGCAAGGCCACCTTCGTCGAAGTCTGCAGCGAGAAGGGCGCGCGCATCCTCGACGAGGCGGTCAAGGCAGGCGCGATCAATGTCGAGCCCGCGAGCCCGCAGGGCATCGAGATGCGCAAGAAGGTCGAGAACGCCATGCTCAAGCTCGGCGACAAGTGGCGCGAGAGAGATTTCGCGTCCCTCGGGACGGGCACGGACCGGCTCAAGAAGATCGTGAAGGAGACGTCCCGGTGCATCAAGTGCTACCAGTGCATCGAGAACTGCCCGATCTGCTACTGCGTCGAGTGCAGCACGAAGAAGCCCTACCTCGTGAAACCCGGCGAGGTGCCGCCGAGCTTCATGTTCCACCTGATCCGGTACGCACACATCGCGGACTCCTGCATCAACTGCGGCCAGTGCGAGGAGCTCTGCGCGATGGACATCCCGAACGCGCTCTTCATGCACGCCCAGCAGGTCGAGCTCCAGAAGATGTTCGGCCACGTCCCGGGCGTCGACATGAAGCTGCCGGTGCTCGCCCTCGTCGAGGAGCGCGAGGAGCGCGAGAGGCTCCACGCGACGGGGAGCGACCAGATCTTCGACATCTTCAAGTGAACCAATTTTTCCCTTTTTTTTCCCGCGGGTCCCGGTGGAACGAGCAGGTCCTTCCCTCAGGAGGGAGGAGTATCTTTCCCCGCGCCGATCCCCGCGGGAGGGAGCTGCCGGGAGACCTCGCGGGCGACCTGCCGGAGGGGGATGCGAAGCGGGAGGGTGATCCCCTTCAGGTCCCCGTACCCGGCCTTGACGGGGATGACGCGCCCGCCGGCACTCCCTGCACGTGGCCCCCAGACGGGAGTACAGAAGGATTTCCCGGGGAAAATCCACGCGAATTTCGCGGGAATGCCCCGAAAAATGACTATCCTCCCCTGGGGAAAAAAGGAGTGAGTTTCCCCGCGCCCCGCCCGGCGCGGGCGTCACCTGCCGGACTTCTTCCACCTGTGGGAGAGGTACGCCGCGCCGAGGACGACCGCGACGATGGTGCTGATGTACACGGGGTTCGTGGTGAGGGACTCGACGAGGTTCCTGTCCACGACTGCCACGCGCAGCGTCACGGGGTCGGTGACCCTGTGGTTCCCGGCGGCGTCGCGGTACCGGACCTCCGTCTCGAGGCCGTAGACCTTCCGGGTCGCGGTCCTGTCCGCGGAAAGGGAGAACGTCACGGTGGCCGCCTCGCCGGGCGCAAGATCCCCGATGAATGCCGTGTACCGCGACGAGGTGAAGGGCTCGACGACCTTGACCCGGGCCTGTGCCCCGCGGAGGGTGACCCCGCCCGTGTTCCGGAAGGTGACCGGGATGTCCCGGGAGATGCCGCGGGGGACCGTCACCTCCGCCGGCTCGATCGAGAACGCGGCCTTGCCCGCGACGGGTATCCCGATGGTCACCGCGTCGGAGTCGACCGTCTCCCCCTCGTCGTCCCGGTACCGGACCACGACGTCGAGGGGGTACGTGGCGGCCGTTGCACCGTCCGAGACGCGGACGCGGAACGTCCCGTTGAACGATTCGCCCGGTGCGAAATCGCCCACGAACACGCTGCCCCCGAGCGGGACGACGGGGCTCTCCCCGTGGCGCACGACCATGGCGACGGCGTCCCTCGCGACAAATTGGTCAGCATTCTCGATCGCGATCGCGACGTCACCCTCCTCGCCCGCGCTCACCTCCCCGGCGGAGAATCCCGGAACGGCGATGGCGAGGACGGGCCGCACCCTCACCACCACGGGGGCCGTGCGCGTCCCGTTCTCGTAGCGGATGATCTGGGTCTCCCTCCCCGCCTGCTCGGCGAACGAGAGGTACGTGTAGTCGAGGGCCACGAGGAGGGTGTAGTTTCCGCCCGGGACGTCCCGCGGTACCTTCACGCGGAACGGCACGCTCTTCTTTGCCCCGCGGGGGAGGTCGCCCACCATCTGGCCGCCGGAGAGGACGAGGAGCGGGGATTCGCCCGGGAGGAGGGAGACCATGAGGAGCTTTGCGGTCGACGGGCGGTCGGGCCACTGCTCGAGCCCCGGGGAGATCACGGTCGTCCCCGGCGGCGCGCGGTTCTCGACGACGACCTCGACCGTCGCCTCGGACCCCGCGGGGACCTCGTGCATGCCCCCGAGGGAGACCTCGAGGGAGGGGGCCTCGCCCACGTACCTGTCCGCCGCGCCGCAGGGGGAGGAGAGGAACGCCACGGCGGCGAAGATCAAAAGCAGGGGGATAAACGGCCTTTTTATTGTTGTCATTTTAATAACAACAGTCTGAGACCGGCCGTATTTATAGCTGTTGAGGGGGCGGGGAGCGGGACGGGCGGCGAAAAACCCCCGCCCCATTGTACCCGCCGGCCCCCGTTTTCCGCGCGCGCCCGGCAGTCCCGGGGGGCTCCGCGCGGGCTCACGCGTACCCGGTCACGTCGTAGTTGATTGCCGTCGAGCGCGCAGCGCACTCCTTCCCGTTCTGGAGACCGTCCTCGATCATCCTCTTTAAGAGCGCCGGGTACACCGCGCCCACGAGCTCGAGGACGGGCCTCCCGCTGCAGAAGAACTTGAAGGTGGGGGTACTCCTCACCCCGAACCTCTCGGCCGTCCACTGCCCGGCGAAGACGTCGAGGCGGGCGAAGAGGACCTTCCCCTCGTACTCCCCCGCGTACTCGCGGAAGTACGGGTCCATCGCCCTGCAGTGGGGGCAGGTCGGGCTGTAGAACATGACGAGGACGGGGATGGTATTCTTCTCCACGACCTTCTCGAACGTGCTGTCCGTCACCTCGACGAGGTTTCCGCCACCCATGGTTCACTCCCTGCTCCTTTATCCACCGACCTGTTGATATACCTTGGCAACCGTCCCCGCACCGTTCCCCGCGCCGTCCCCCGGTCGCGCGGCCCCCGGCGCGGGATCGTGGGGGGTTCCCCGTGGTCCTCTATTATACCCTATATTTTACATATGTCGCTATATTTTCCTTCGGGAAATACAATACCTCATGAACGCCCTTTTTTCCCTGACCGAGAATGAAAGGCATCCATCCCATGGCAAAGGCTGCCACGTGCTTTGCGCTCGTCATCGCGATCGCGCTCTTTGCCTGCGGCTGCACGCAGCAGGCAGGAAAGGAAACCGGAACTCCGGCGCCGACCGCCCCGGCCCGCCAGTCCATCTCCCTCTCGGGGTCGACGACCGTCCTCCCGGTCGCCCAGGCCGCGGCGGACGCCTACATGAACGCCCGCAAGGACGTGGAGATCATGGTGACCGGCGGGGGATCGAGCGTCGGCATCCAGGCCGCCGGCGAGGGGACGGCAGACATCGGGATGTCCTCGCGCGACCTCAAGGCGGAGGAGAAGACCCGGTACCCTGACCTCGTTTCGACCGTGATTGGGAACGACGGCATCGCCGTGATCGTCCACCCGTCGAACACCGTCGGCCCCCTCACCCTCGCGCAGGTCAAGGGGATCTACAGGGGGAACTACACGAACTGGAAGGAGCTCGGCGGGCCTGACCTCCCGATCGTCGTCGTGGGCAGGGACAGCGCCTCCGGGACCCGCGAGTTCTTCCACGAGAAGGTGATGCACAAGGAGGACTTCGTTTCGACCCAGCTCGAGAAGAACTCGAACGGCGCCGTGAAGCAGACCGTCGCCCAGACGCCGGGCGCGATCGGGTACGTGGGCCTCGGGTACCTCGACGAGGCCGTGAAGGGCGTGCCGATCGTCGTGGACGGCGTCCCGGTCGAACCGACCATCCAGAACGTGCTCGACAAGAAGTACCCGATCGCCCGGCCGCTCCTCCTCGTGACGAAGGGCGAGCCGAAGGGCCTCGCGCGGGACTTCATCCAGTTCCTGCTCAGCGCCGAGGGCCAGGCGATCCTGAAGAAGGAGGGCTTCGTCCCGCTCGTGCAAGGGTAAATCCCGGCACGGGTCTCCTCTTTTTCGCGGGAGAGAGATGCGCGTTCCATCGCCCGGCTTCCCGCGGGCAGGACGAAGGCCGAAAATCCCGGCCGGCGAGGCCATCGTCCGCCTCGTCCTCCTCGCCTGCGCCTCTTTCGCCGTCGTCGCGATATTCTTCATCATCGCATTCCTCCTCCGCGACGGGTACCCCGCGTTCCTCGAGGGGGGAATCGGGGACTTCCTCCTCGGCCCCGTCTGGAACCCGACGAGTTACCCGGCGGGGAAGTACGGGATCCTCCCCCTCGTCGCGGGAACGCTCCTCGTGACCGCCGGCGCGATGGCCGTCTCCGTCCCCCTCGGCATCGCGTGCGCGATCTGCATTGCGCGGCTCGCGCCCCCCGCAGTGAAGAGCGTCGTGAAACCCGCGGTCGAGCTCCTCGCCGGGATCCCCTCGGTCGTGTACGGGTTCTTCGGTCTCATCGTCCTCACCGACTGGATACGCGTCACCTTCGGCGTCCCCTCGGGAGAGTCATGGCTCGCGGGGTCCCTCCTCCTTGGCGTCATGGCACTGCCGACGATCATCAGCGTCTCGGAGGACGCAATCTCCTGCGTGCCGAGGGAGTACGCGGAGGGGAGCCTCGCGCTCGGGGCGACCCACTGGCAGACCATCTCGGGGGTCGTCGTTCCCGCTGCCCTGCCGGGGATCTCGGCGGCGGTCATCCTCGGGATGGGGAGGGCGATCGGGGAGACCATGGCGGTCCTCATGGTGACCGGGAATGCCGCCGTCATCCCCTCGCCGCTCTGGAACGTCCTCTCCCCCGTGAGGACTCTCACCGGGACGCTCGGGATCGAGATGGGGGAGGTCGCGGTCGGGACCACACACTACCACGCCCTCTTCGGCGTCGCGGTGGTCCTCCTCGCGATCACGCTCCTCGTCAACCTCGCGGCGAACGCGGTCATCGGGAGGATAAGGGAGAGCTACGTGCCCGGCAGGCAGTCGTGCGCGGCCACCCGGGGGAGGGAGAGGGGTCCCCTCGTCCCCCCCGCGGTCACCGGGAGGGCGGGCAAGGTCCTCGCGGTCGCGGCCCTCTCCCTCGTCGGGCTCCCCCTCGCGGGGCCCGCCGGTTTCGCGGGGTTCGCCCTCCTCTTTGCATTCATCGCGGTCGCGTGGCAGAAAGTCCCGCCGAAGGCCGCGGAGAAAGTCGCGTTCTCCCTCCTCTTCGCGGCGACGGCCGCGGTCCTCGCGGCGCTCGCCGTCATCCTCTGGGACATCCTCTGGAACGGCCTCCCCGCACTCTCGTGGGAGTTCCTCACGCAGTCCCCGCGCGACCTCGGGCGCGGCGGCGGGATCTTCCCCGCGATCGTCGGGACCCTGTACCTCGTCGCGGGGGCCATCGCGCTCGCCCTCCCGGTGGGGTTCGGCGCCGCGATCTACCTCTCGGAGTACAGGGGGGAGGGGCGCGTCACGAGGATCGTCCGGACCGGGACCGATCTCCTCAACGGGACGCCCTCGATCGTCTTCGGCCTCTTCGGGTTCTCGTTCCTCGTCCTGTTCCTGAACTTCGGCGTCAGCCTGCTCGCGGGGCAGGTCACCCTCGCGCTCATGATCCTCCCCACCATCATCAGGACGACGGAGGAGTCGCTCAAGAGCGTGCCCGTCTCCCTCCGCGAGGGGAGCCTCGCGCTCGGAGCGACGCAGTGGCAGACGATCTCGCGCGTCGTCGTCCCGCCGGCGGTCCCGGGGATGATCACGGGGGCGATCCTCTCGATCGGGCGGGCCGCGGGGGAGACCGCCCCGATCCTCTTCACCGCGGTCGTCTTCTCCCAGAGGTTCCTCCCCGACTCCCCGTTCTCGCCGGTGATGGCCCTGCCCTACCACCTCTTCATCCTCGCGACGAACGTGCCGGGGGCCGAGGCGCAGAAGTACGGGACCGCCGTCGTCCTCCTCCTCCTCGTGATCCTCTTCTACGCGCTCGCGATCGCGATCCGGATGCACTACAGCAGGAAGGTCCGGTGGTGAACGGCGTGGAGGGGAGATCCCCGCGGGGGGACCGCGGTCGCGGGGTGCCGGGGGCAACCCGTATGTGCATGGACACCGAAGAAGACAGGTACGCAGGGGGGAGAATCCCGGTGACCGGGTGAGGTACCAAGCCATGAAAGACAAGTTCCACGACGAGATGGCCAAGATGAAGGCTGATGTCCTCGGGATGGGGCTCTTTGCGGAGCAGATGCTCTCGGACGCGATGAGAGCGCTCAAGGAGAACGACCTTGCACTCGCGAGGGATGTCAAGGAGCGGAAGGCCGCGCTCTCCGAGAAGAACGACGCGCTCGAGGAGGAAGCGTACAGGATGATCGCGCTCTACCAGCCGGTCGCGCGCGACATGCGCGCGATCGCGTGCGCGCTCAAGGTGATCTCCTCTGCCGAGCGGATCGGCAGGTACGGGAAAGACATCGCGGGGATCGTCATCACCCTCGGTGACCCCCGGCCGCACGACCTCGTCTCTGCCCTCTGCCTGCCCCACATGGGCGACCTCGTGATCGCGATGATCCACGACGCACTCAAGGCGTACGAGACCGGCGACCTCTCGCTCATCGCGCGCCACTCCGAGAGGGACGACGTGGTCGACGCCCTCCGCCACACCATCTTCCGCGAGGGGCTCACCTACATGATGGAGGACCCGCGCACGATCACGCGCTGCACGTACTACATCATGGTCGTCCGCTACCTCGAGCGGTGCGCCGACCACTCCTGCAAGATCGCGGAGAAGGTCCACTACATGGTCACCGGGGAGCGGATCGAGATCAAGTGAGGGGCGCAAAGGGTCGTTTCCCTCCCCTGCGGGCAAGACCGCCGCGGCGCGCGGGAACGGGAGAGCGGGCAGCGGAACTCCCTCCCCGCCGCGGTTCCCGGGGAAATTCCTCCCCGGGCAACCGGAAATCTTTAATCGATCAATACTCAACCGCTGCTAAGTACTAGGACCGGCCGCCGCGGCGCGGCCCGTGGTCTTATGCCGGAACCCGGAACCGAAAACGAAGACGACCCCCACGATAGCGAGCATCGTTCCTTTTTCGCGCGGGCTGCAGCCGGAGTAGATCTTTTTCGCCCCCCGTTCTCCTCCCGGAAACCGGACGCGGGGGGAGGCCCGGGTGCGACTATCCCCACGGGACAGGCGTTCCAGGGGACGGACCGCCACGCTGCCGGGAGAAGACCCGCGCCGCGGGGTGGAGGGGGAAACGGGAGGTTCCACCTCGCGCGCGGCGGGATCTACACCGTGCATGCGGGCGGCACCACGTGGTTTGTCTCGGAGGATTACTCCTACAGGAGCGCCACGTACTACGCCGTCCTTTCCCGCGAGCTCGCGGGCGACGCGGTCGCACCGGGCACGGAATCGATGCTCGACGCGTTCGTCGTTCCCGTGTGCCTCGAGCGCGCCGCACGGCACGGCATCCCCGTCGCCCCGTACACCATCGCGCACACGTGCCCTGCCGCCCCCGCCATCGTGTACGGCCTGAACTACTTCTCCCGCGCATCCCACTTCGAGGTCCTCGCGGGGGACGGGCGCGACCAGGGGAAGGTGCGCCACGCGACGAGCAACGGGAAGTACCCCTGCTGCGCGCAGGAGTTCCCGCGGGGGAGCGGGATTGTCCGGGCGATCTCCGTCTTCGGGAGGACACTTTCACCGTTCCCCGGGGTGCAGGAGATCGCAGGGCAGGTCTTCTCGTGCTTCCGCGTCCCGCTCGTCGAACTCGTCTGCATCTCCGGCCCGGGGGGGACCGTCCTCTCCTCGCTCTGCCCGGTGCGCTACTCCCGTCTTGCGCCCGGCGAGCGGCGCCTCCTCAAGGCGCACATCCTCGGACAGGCATTCCTATGAGCCGCCTCGGGATATTCGTCGACCGGAAAACCCTCTCCTCCTCGGACCAGCTCAACGCCCTGATCCGGTGCAGGGACACCGCCGAGGGGATGGGGCACTCCGTCGAGTTCATCTTCCCGGTCGACATGAGGAAGGTCCGGCAGGTGGACGGCCTCTTCATACGGGCGAGAACCGACCCGATGAACGTCACGTACGTCGCGTCGAGGATCGCCGCGTCATCCGGTATCCCGGTCATCGACGATCCCGATTCCATCCGGGTCTGCTCCGACAAGGTGAACATGTACATGCACCTCCACCGGGCCGGGATCCCGATCCCGCGGACGCTCTTCATCGCGAAGGACGATATCCACCCGACGCGCGTCCGCGAGATCATGAACGGCCTCGGGACGCCCCTCGTCCTGAAGGAACCCTCGACCTCCTTCTCGCTCCGGGTGGAACGGGTGGACGACCCGGTCGCCTTCATGCGGGTCGCGCGGCGCTACCTCAAGATGTCTGACTGGGTCGTCGCACAGGAGTACGTGCGGAGCACGTACGACTGGAGGATAGGGGTCCTCCGCGGGGAGTTCCTCTACGCTTGCAAGTACATCATCCCGCCGCAGACCTTCAAGAT
Organism: Methanolinea sp.; assembly: GCA_030055515.1. Lineage (NCBI taxonomy): Archaea > Methanobacteriati > Methanobacteriota > Methanomicrobia > Methanomicrobiales > Methanoregulaceae > Methanolinea > Methanolinea sp. The sequence continues at coordinate 9,356 of JASFYI010000003.1, forward strand.
ACAGGACTCGGTGAACGGGCACCTCGTCTCCTGCACCGTCGAGAGCGTCCCGGAAGACGCCGTCCCCGACCACGTGAGGGCGCTCGGCGTCGCGGCGGGAAGGGCGATCGGGGACGGGCTCTACGGCGTCGACATAAAGGACGGGGAGAGACCGTGCGTGATAGAGGTGAACGACAATCCCTCCCTCGAGGGCGGGGAGGACACGTTCTACCCCCACGTGTACAGGGAGATCGTCTGCGCCCTCCTCGGCACATGACCGGAAAGGGCGACGACCCGCCTGGATGGCAGGAGAGGGCGAGTGCCGTCTGCGGGGGGTGCGGGGGCCGGTGCTGCCACGAGGCTCGCCCCCCTCTCACCACCCGGCGGGTGACAATCCTCCTCCGGCGGGGTGTCGCGGAAGGGGACATCGAGTACGCGGGGTACTCCCGCATCCGGGCACGGGAGGACGGGATGTGCGCATTGTGGGAGGCTGGCAGGTGCCGGGTCCACGACGTCAAGCCCGAGACGTGCCGGGCAGGCCCGTTCACGTTCGACGTGGAGGGGGGGACTGTCCGGGTATTCCTCAAGCACGAGTCCCGGTGCCCGCTCGTCTCCCTCCTGAAATCCGACCCCGACATGTTCAGGGCGCAGTTCAGGATCGCCGTGGAGAACATCCTCTCCCTCGCGGGGGCGCTCCCGCCAGGCGAACTCGCGACAATAAGCGCGATCCCTGAACCCGACTGCGACTTCGTCGCGGGGTTCCCGCTCCGCCCCCGCGGCAGGGGAGGCCCATGAAGACCGGGACGGAACACGAGTATTCGATCAACAGTGCAGACTTCGTTCCCCTGCCCTGTTCCGACCGGATCCTCGCCGGGGCCGGGGGCACCCCCTATGGTGAAGTCCCGATGGCAGGTGCGACCATCGGAAAGGAACTCCAGAAGACAGTCCTCGAGTTCGTCCCCGCGTACCCCCACCGCAGTATCCCCGTCCTTGAATCGCTCGTGTACTCCGGGATAAAGGAGTTCTCGAGGCGGTTTTCCGGCCGGTACACCCTCCTCGGCCTCGGGATGCACCCGACCCTCTCCCCTTCCCGCGACCTCGTCTGGGACCACGGCGACGCAGCGATCTACCGCGAGTACGACAGGCTGTTTGGCATCGCGCGGCACGGGTGGGTGAACGTCCAGGCATTCCAGGTCAACCTCGAGTATAGGAGCGAGGGGCAGCTCGTCAGGATGTTCAACAGGGTGCGCGCACTCATGCCTTTCCTCGTCGCGGTCTCGGCCGCGTCCCCCTTCGTCGAGGGGCGGCTCACCGGGACGCTCGATTCCCGGCTCGTATATTACATGGAGAACCAGGCGAGGATCCCGGAGATCTGCGACGGGATCGTCACGCGGCCGATCGCGTCTGTCGACGACTACCGCGGGAGGCTCTGTCTCCTCTACGACCTCCTCCGGGAGGAGGGCGCGGATGCACTCTGCGAGGAGTGGGTCGCGTCATTCGGCGCGATCGTCCGGTTCAGCCGCCCCTGCATCGAGATAAAGGTCATGGACGAGCAGGAGTGCGTCCGCTCTGACATGGCGCTCTGCGCGTTTGCCCGGGCGCTCGTGCGTGCCCGGGATCTCCCCCTCGAGGAAGACTCCGACGCGCTCCGCGACCTCGTCGCGCACGCGATCCGGCACGGGACCGCCGGCCTCGAGGACGATCTCTCCCGTCTCTACCGCCGCGCGACCGGTGCCGCCACGCCCGGGGAGAGGCACTACCTCCCCCTCGTCGGGGAGAGGATCCGGGGAGGGTGCCTCGCCGCCCTGCTCTCCCGGAGGTACAGGGAGACGGGAGATCTCCCCGGGATCATGCGCGATCTCGCGCGCTGCCTCGCGGAGAATCGGCCGTACAAGGGCGGGGAGGAGGAGTAGATCCCCTGCGGGACTGCCCGCCGGGACACGGGGAACGCGGGCAAACGGGACAGCGGATCCCTGCCATTGCAAGACGCGCAACGCCGCTCCCACGGGGTGTCGTCCGCGGAAAATCCATGGGCCGGCGGGGGAGAATACCCGGAGACGTCGGGAGATACGGAAAAAAGAGAAAGTCCTAGTACCGGGGCTTCCTGTGCTTGGGCAGGCACGCCCGGCAGTACACCGGCCTCCCCTCGGTGGGGACGAACGGTACCTCGCATTCTGCTCCACAGTCCGCGCACACGGCCTTCGTCATCGTCCGGGGCCGGTCGAACCCGCCCCTGAAACCTCTCTCGTTCATCTCTTTCCCTGATGCAGTTTTGATCCTGCGCGTACGCGTGGGGGCGCAAGGGATATATAGGTGTGCATGGGGGTGGCGGGACGGGGCCGGGGGGAGGCAGAAACCCGGCACGCCGCGGCGGGGGCGGGGGGCGGGGCATCCACGGCATTCCCTGCAACCCTGCAACACGATTCCCCATTTCCGCGGCATTGTTGCAGGGAAAAAGGGGGAATTTCCGTGCCTGAATTGTCAAACGGAGAATTTTAAGTCGTATCTCATTTTTCCCCTGCAGCACCCTGCGGATCACGTACACGCGCACGGGTGCGCGGGAGGTCTCCCGGCGCAGTACGTGATCCCGGATTTGTTTCAGGGTTCGTATGCATGTACATAAATTCGCGATGAAATAGCGTATTTTGCGAAAAAAATTGTTTTCCACAGGAATTAAATCCTGCAACACGTGTTGCAGGATTGTTGCAGGGTGTTGCAGGGTTGCAGGGATTTCCGGCTGCCGCAACCGGCACACGCAACGGAGGATCTCCCGGGACACACGGGCGGGGAGGCTGCGGCGATCGCAGGTCTTCACCGCAAAGGGAGAAGGGCGGGAGGAGGGGGCAGTTGATCCCACGTACGAGATCCAGAGGTATCATCGCGCGGCGAGGAAGAATCCGGGGAAAAGGGACGGGACATGGACGCAGCGGGGAGATATGCGGCATTATGGAAACACGCTGCATGTGCGCATCGGGAAAGAGTGTCACATGGCCCGGCGCATCTCCCCGGCCGCTGTATCTGCCCACGGCAGCAAGGAGGATCTTCCGATGCCGGGGGAGACAGTGTACCGCGACAAGGGGTATTCCGGAGAAAAACCCCGTTGCCCTAATCGATAAACCCATGATACGGGCTGTCCGGGGGTGTCCACCGGCAATCGAGGGGAAAACGCAGGGATCGTGCGGTCAGGTGGACGAGGAAAGCGATTGAACGGGTCTTCGCCGTGACCAAACGTACGTCCTCCTGCGGTCACATTCCCGTGACGACTGTGGAGGGGGTGCATGCCAGAGACGCATTCGCCTCGTTTTTAGTTCACCTTGTCCAGTGGGGGACTCCCAAACGGGAAGGGGCCTGGGAGCGGGAGCCATCGGAGGTTTCTAAAGAGCCGCGAGGAAATCACGGTAATTTGGTGAAATCTTTAGGAAATTCTCCCATTTTGAGTTCTCAAATTTTGAGAGAGCGTTCTCTTTCTTCGATGTCACAGGTTTTTCGAAATCGTCAACCGGCAAAAAACCCGGTAATTTGGTGAAACCAGTACTGGATAATACCATTTTGGGTTTTCATATTTGGAACGGGCCGGATCCTTCTCTCAATATCATGGGTTTAGCCCCCTCCATTTCTCTCACCAAAGATACGCATGATGATCACCTTAATTCACAATAAACAAGAGATTCACGCGCCTGGTGTAAAAGTACATTTCGAAAAACCCCTAAATCAAAAAATACGAAAGATTAAATCGTAAAATTGATCGTACTCGGAGGGGAATACATATTTGGTGAAACGATGCATCCCTCTCTGGGAGGGGATCGCAATGACCCAAAATGGTTTCTCCTCGGACAGGTTCTCTCACTCGTCACCAGCCGTCCCGCCCAACAGGTATTTGCGAGAAACGAGATTGAGCCCATTCCCGCAGCTTTAGATGCAATCGCGATCGTTCTCACCGCGATGTTCTTCTCTTGTGATTGTTCCTTTGTCATCCAGGAATTGGTAAATCGCAGGAGACTCCGCAAATTTCTGGACATTCACACTGTTCCCACAGTCGATTCGGTTTATAAAACACTGAGCAGGTTCGATGAAACCCAGTTTATCTCCCTCGTGAACGGGATCCTCAATTCCTGTTGCACGAGGAGGAGGAGACGAGGGTGGAACACGTTTATCGTGGATGCAACCGCGATTACCCTCGATTTGAATTGGTTCAGGAAAAAGTATACGAAGAAACAGTTGGAGAACAGGGACTACGCGTGGGGGTATTGTCCTACCCACGGCCACTATATCGGCTACAAACTCACTCTCGCACTCGACGCGCATTCCCTGCGGCCGGTCTGTTTCCTGCTCCATCCGGGATCTCCCCACGATTCTGTCATTTTCCGGGAGATCGTGAGTGAATTGAAAAGGCGCAGAATCGCCCGGATCGGTGATACAATCGTCTTTGACAAGGGATACTACGCGTACGATAACTACGTGGAGGGAATCTTCGCGTTCAGCATCGTCCCGATGATTTTTACAAAGAAGAACTTTTCATTGTCCAAACTGCTCAGGAAACTCAATTTTCCCCTCTGGATTTTCGGGAGGTCTGATACGAAACAGCTCTTCCAGAGATACACTTCCCTGGCGCGCCGGTCGGTGATGTACCTCCGCGACGAGATCCAACTCGTGGAGAAGAGATCCCTCATTGAGGATGTCTTCAAAATGGCGAAAAATGCATTCGGATTGAAGAAAATCTACAAATATACGACGCGATCTGTGAAAAAGACAGTCTGCCTGAATGTACTTTTACACGGACTCGTTATTTCTCTGGGATTTGGCGATAAGATTCAATTACAACGGTTGGCTGAGTGGTAATTTAGGGAGGGGGTTAGACATTCTTCATTCCCTCTGCGTTATCGGTAAGGTAATGTTCTACCAAGTCTTTACTAATCATTGCCCTGTATTCCTCCGTTTCTGCAATCTACTGTAGGATACAGGGTCGTTTCAATTTTACAGCTTTATAGGTACACTACCAAGAGATCCCTCATCGAGGATGTCTTCAAAACGGCGAAAAATGCATTCGGTTTGAAGAGGATTCACAAGTATACGACGCGATCTGTGAAAAAGACGGTCTGCCTGAATATACTTTTACTCGGGCTCGTTATTTCTCTGGGATTTGGCGATAAGATTCAATTACAACGGTTGGCTGAGTGGTGATTTGGAGAGGGGGTTAACACTTGTATTTGAATCTCCTCACTCTGTTAAACCTCTTGCCTCCACAATGGGGGCATTCCTCGAATGTTTTGAGAATTCCCTGATCCCTGAGATATGACTCTGCTCGCTCCTCGTCATTGGTGTATTGTATTAGTTCTACTAGGTTCATTCATCCGGCCACCTGTAGTTAGTATATAGAATGTGGCTAGTATATAGAATGTGGCCTTTATTAATGAATCACCATTAGATCAAAAAAGTGAAATTAGAATGTGCGGTCCCATAGGACTTGTTGGGATCCATCAGTAAAGGTACCCTTAATAATTAATCTTACACCTGTATTTGTTGGAGAAGTTCCGTTATAACCAGTTACAGTCGCTGCCGCTCCAACAGTCCATCCTGCTGTTGGTTTACTAATTTCTACATAAGTAGTTCCATTTGTTGAATATTCCAATTTATTTAATTGGGGGAGATCCGATCCTCCTTGGATTGTTATTATAAAATTCTGATCCCCTGACTTTACAGCTGTAATTCCCACATTCTTACTCGATCCCGTCGTCCCCGCGAGCCCGAACACGAACGCCGCGATGACCGCCGCGAGGATGACCGTGATGGCCACCATCAGGATCACGCCGATGACGGGTGATACTGCCTCTTCGTCCTTGATGAACTTCATGATTCACCTCACATCTCACATGCACGTTGCCCGTGCGCGCACGGACAAGACACTGTATTAACACAGTAGATACCGGATGTTATTTAAAAATATTCCCCCCGGAACGTGCCCCGGGAACGCACCCGCGATCTACCCCCGGACGGAGGGGGGCCGCGGTTGCCGTCCCCTTTCCCGCGCCGTTCCGGAACAGTGATGTCGCGGCCCGCCGAACAGTCAGGAGAATGGACTCGCCCCTTCGGATCCGCCTCCCCGCCCTCCTCCCCCTCGTCCTCCTCGCCGTCCCCCTCCACCTCTACGTCATCGGCGACTGGCTGGGGACCGGCGTGCAGTGGGCCCTCTTCCGGTACCAGGAGACGGCATACGGTCCCTCGCTCATCACGGTCGCCTCCGATTTCGGGTACATCGGGACGGGGCTGATTTCCGGGAAGACTGCGCTCTCGTTCCTCCTGTGGGACGCGGGGGGACTCCTGCTCTCCGGCGCGGCCCTCCTCTCCCTCCTCCCGGCATTAGGGGGGAGGCCCGCGTGGACGAGGCCCGCGGGGTTCGCGGTCGCCGCGGCGGGCGTCCTCTTCACCGCGTCCTGCATCGTCCAGTACGGGCCGCTCCTCTCCGGGCCGGCGGGGATATCCCTCCCGCTCGGCCTGCCGCTCGTCTTCTCGGTCGCGTGGCTCATGGTGAGGGGGGAGGACGAGGGGGACGAGGAGGAAGAGGGAGGAGGGGACGGCGGCGAAGGGAGCGGGCCATGACCGCCGGGAGACCCCCTGTCCCCGCCCGCGCACGGTGCAGGGGAGGGGGCCCTCTCCCGCCATCCGGGCCGCGGGCACTCACCCAAGGGACCGCTCGAACCGGATCGCGGCCTCGCTCCCCTTCATGCAGAAGTCCTTTCCCGAGAGGCCGAGCTCCCCGTAAAGGGGGCAGGAGGGGCAGGTGCAGTGCCGGTCCTCCCGGATGCACGCGTTGCTCATCCCGAGGATGCAGAAGAGGAGTTCGCCGTTTTGCCGCGCGCAGTCGTTGTAGCTTGGGCACTGCGGGCACGCGCAGGAGCCCTTCCAGCGGTCGTAGATCCCCCACCGCTCCTCCTTCCTCCGGGCCTTGAGATCGAGGAGGAGGCGGGTGAATGCATCGGGTTGCACGCGGGAGATGTGGATGGGAGGGATATTATACGGTTCGGGTCGCCGCGGGCGGTGCACTCAGTTCACGGCGCGGCGCGGTCAGATTTATCACCGGTTTCCCACAGAAACATTACCCGATGGACAGGTTCACGCGCCGCATCCTCGCGTACTCGTTCGTTTTTGCGCTCGTCATGGGCGCGGGCATCGCCGGGTTCTCCCTCCTCGAGGGATTCTCCCCGTTTGACTCCCTCTACCTCACCGTCGTGACGGTCGCGACCGTCGGGTACGGTGACCTCCACCCCGTCACCCCGGCGGGCAAGGCCCTCGCGATCGCGGTCATCGTGGGGGGCGTCGGGTGCTTCGTCGGGCTCGTCGCGAATGCCGTCGAGCACCTCGTCCAGCGGCACGACGCGGCGCGGCGGAAGCGGAAGAACCACCACCTTTCCGGGTTGTTCTTCTCCCGGGTCGGGACGACCCTCCTCTCCACGCTCTCGCGGTGCGATCCCCGCAGGGAGGACCTCGCCGGGATCCTCTCCGATCCCAAAAGCTTCGATCCTTCGAACCTGCGCGGGGTCCTCTCGGGCATCGGGGCGCGGGAGTTCGCGCTCGACGCGCGGGCGTGCGACCTTTCCGCCCTCCGGGACTTCCTCGCCGGGAACCTCGACTTCCTCTCCCTCCTCTCGCAGAACCCGGACCTCGACGAGCACGCGCAGTTCCCCGAGCTCCTCCTTTCACTCATCCACCTCTGGCAGGAACTCTCGCTCCGCGGGGACCTCCGCGGCCTCCCGGACGCTGACTACGCCCACCTCTCCGGGGACCTCGCGCGGGTCTACAGGCTGCTCGTCCTCGAGTGGGCCGTGCATGTCGGGTTCCTGAAGGGGGCGTACCCCTACCTGTACTCGCTCGCGCTCCGGGCAAACCCCTTCGACGCCGCCGCGTCCGTTGTCGTCAGGGAGTAGCGCGGGGGAGGGCCGGCAATCACCCCCTTTCCCCTCTCGGGGGGAGTACCCCGGTGCGAAGGGAGATACGGGATGCCCGCCAACACGTGGGGTAGGAAAGACTCCATGAAGACACTCTCTTTTGCCGACCTTGCCCTGCCCGACCCGATCGCCCGCGCCGTCCGCGACCTCGGTTTCGAGGAGCCGACGCCCATCCAGGCCCTCGCCATCCCGGCCATCAGGGAGGGGCGCGACGTCGTGGGCCAGGCGCACACGGGGACCGGGAAGACCGCGGCGTTCGGGATCCCCCTCCTCGAGGGGATCGACCCGTCCCGCCCCGTTGTCCAGGCGCTCGTCCTCTGCCCGACGCGCGAGCTCGCAATCCAGGTCTCCGAGGAACTCCAGAAGCTCTCGAAGTACATGGGCGGGGTCTCGGTCCTCCCGGTGTACGGCGGCCAGCCCATCGAGAGGCAGGTCCCCGCGCTGCGCAGGGGCGTCCACGTCGCGATCGCGACGCCCGGGCGGCTCCTCGACCACCTCTCCCGCCGCACGGTCGACCTCTCGGCCACGAGGATGGTCGTCCTCGACGAGGCGGACGAGATGCTCGACATGGGGTTTGCAGAGGACATCGCGAGGATCTTCTCCCGCCTCCCGAAAGAGAGGCAGAACGTCCTCTTCTCCGCGACGATGTCCGACGAGATCCTCGCGCTCTCGCGGGAGTTCCTGAGAGACCCCCTGGTGGTCAGGGTCGTCCACGGCGAGCTCTCCGTCCCGGGGATCGAGCAGCGGTACTTCGAGGTCCGCGAGTCCGAGAAGGTCGACGTCCTCTCCCGCCTCCTCGACTACTACGACCCCGACCTCGCCCTCGTCTTCTGCAACACCAAGCGGCGCGTGGAGGATGTCGCGTCACGCCTGCAGGCCCGGGGGTACTTGACCGAGGCGCTCCACGGCGACATGGACCAGAAGGAGCGCGAGCGCGTGATGGCCCGGTTCCGTGCCGGCGCGACCGGGATCCTCGTCGCGACCGACGTCGCCGCGCGGGGGATAGACGTTGAGAACATCGGGATCGTCTTCAACTACGACGTCCCCCAGGACCCCGAGTACTACGTCCACAGGGTCGGGCGGACGGGCAGGGCGGGGAGGGAGGGCAAGGCCTTCACCTTCGTCTCGGGCAAGGAGATGTGGAAGCTGCGCGAGATCCAGAAGTACGCGAGGATACGCATCGCCCGGCACGCCGTCCCGAAGGACGCCGACCTCGAGGAGCGCCGGTTCCTCCAGCTCACCGGGAAGGTGCGGGAGGCAATCGCGCGCGGGGGGCTTGAGCCGTTCGTCGCGCGGGTCGAGCAGATGATGGGCGAAGACCACACGTCGCTCGAGGTCGCGGCGGCCCTCCTCTCGATGCAGTGCAGGGGGACCGGGAGCACGGGGGGGCAGGGGGGCAGGGAGAGGTGAGGGGGGGGAGAATCCTCCCCTCCTTTTGGTGCGATTCGGCAATCCGGACCGGCAATCATTAAATTCTCCCGTCGCCAACCAGTTTTTGGGAAACAGAAGGGCACAATGGATTTCCCCCTGTCTCGCGGCCATGATCTCGGTTCTCCTCGTGCACGACAACTCTGACCTCATCGAGAGCACGCGGGCGTTCCTCGAGCGAAGGGGGGACGTCAGGGTCGACGTGGTCCACTCCGGAAAGCAGGCGCTCGAGAGGGCGAGGAGCCGGAAGTACGACGTGATCGTCTCGTACCACCGCATCCCGGACGTCGACGGAATCGAGTTCGTCGCCGACATGACCGGGATCGAGCTCCACAGGGAACTCCGGGCCCACAACGTCTCTGTCCCCTTCATCCTGTACGCCCGGGAGGGCCGGGACACGCTGATCGTCTCGGACGTGAACGCCGCCGCCGAGGTCAGGGTCCGGCACGGGCCCTCGCCGCCGCCCGTCACGGAGCTCCGGGACATGATCTACCAGGCCGTCCTGCGCAGGAAGGCCGAGCGGGACCAGGTGATCAGGGCCGACCTCCTCTCCGCGATCCTCTCCGCGACACCCCTCTGGCTCTCCATGGTCGTAAACGGGAAGGTGGAGTGGGTGAACACCACGATGGCCCGGGCGCTCGGCGCGGATGCTCCCTCCCTGAAGGGCAGGAACGTCGCGGACCTCTTCCCGGGGAAGGAGGAGTGCGCCCGGGCGTTCCGCGAGTTCTCGCTCCGCGTGGACGAGCAGGGCTGGGGCCACGCCGAGTGCGAGCTCCGGAAGGCGGACGGCACCCTTGTCCCCGTCCACCTCCGGATCCGGCAGGTGGACCCGCAGGACCCTTCCCGCGGCCACGTCCTCGTCGCAGAGGACCTCACCGAGAAGAAGAGGCTGCTCGAGACGATCAGGGAGCAGGAGATCCGGTACCGCGACTTCCTCTCCAGCGCGCAGAGCCTCATCGTGAAGCTCGACTCGGAGGGCGCGATCACGTTCTTCAACCCCCACGCCCAGGCCTTCTTCGGCTACTCGGAGGCCGAGATCCTCGGCAAGAAGCTCTCCGAGACGCTCGTCCACCCCGACCTCCGGAAGGACGCGCCTGACTTCGCCCGCGACACGCGGCTCGTCCACGAGGGGCACGGCCTCTCCATCACGGAGATGGTCCGCCGGTCGGGAGAGCCCGTCTGGGTGGCGTGGTCGCTCTCCCCCGTCCGCGACGCGGACGGCAGGCTCGCCGAGGTCGTCTGCATCGGCCACGACATCACCGACCACTCGCACGGGGGCCGCCCCCGCTTCAGCACGGCCGCGTGGCGCGACGCGGTCATCGCGGGGACGGACGTCCGGGACGAGGTCTTCGACTCGGTCCTCCATATCTGTCTTGAGATCGCGCGGGAGGGGCGCGAGGGGAAGAAGCTCGGGACGGCGTTCGTGGTGGGGGACGCGGACGCCGTCCTCGAGAGGTCGCGCCAGCTGATCCTCAACCCCTTACAGGGGCACCCGCCTGGCGAACGGATGGTCACGAATCCCGGGATCAAGGAGAATATCAAGGAGTTCGCGCAGCTCGACGGCGCGTTCGTCGTGAGGGGCGACGGGCAGATCGAGGCCGCGGGGCGATACATCACGGTCGACACGAGCCGGGCGGGCCTCCCGAAGGGATACGGGACGCGCCACTCCTCGATCGCGGCGATCACCCTCGAGACGAAGGCAATCGGGATCGTCCTCTCCCAGAGCGGCGGCAAGATATCGATATTCAAGAACGGGCGGATCGTCCAGGAGATAAGCTAGGGACCTTTCGCCTGCCCGGCGGCGGGCTTCCCCGCCCTCCGCCACAGCCCCCGCGGCATCCGGATCTCGAAGCGGGCGCCCTTCCCCTCCTCCCCGCACTCGCGGATGGTCCCGCCGCAGATATCCACGATCTCGCGGGCGAGCCAGAGGCTGTATCCTGCGCCGCGGCCGTGCCCGCGCTCAAAGAGCACCTTCTTCTCCCCCGGCGGGATCCCGGGGCCGTCGTCCTCGACCACGACGACGAGGTCTCCCCCCTCCTCGGCCGCGGAGATTGTGACCCGCGAGAGCCCGCGCGCGTGGTCGACCGCGTTCCCGATGAGGGTGGAAAAGACCGTCGAGAGGAGGGGGCTCGAGTAGACCTCGAAGTCGCCGCAGTCGACCTCGATCCTGACGCCGCGGGGGATCGCCTGCACCTCCTGCGGGGTGATGAGCGCCGCGAGGGGGACCCACGCGGGGTCCTGCGTCGCGAGGTCCTGGAACTTCCGCGTGAACTCGATGATGGACTGGATCGACCTCCCCGCGGCGATCTCCCTCCCGATGAAGTCCCTGAGCTGGGGGTCTTCGCAGAGGTCTTCCGAGTACTGGAGGAACCCGATCAGGATCGTGAGCTGGTTGAGGATGTCGTGCCGGATCGCGGCGAGGAGCTCGCGCAGCTTCCTGCGGGAGACGTTCCGGACGAGGAGCTCGAGGAGGGGGTCTTCCTCGCCGCAGACGTGCGCCGCGAGGACGACGGCGGCCGGTTCCCCGCCCCCCGGGGGGACGAGCGGGATCGCCTCGCAGGGGAACTCCACGGACTGCTCCCCCGCGACCCTCGCGGAGACCGCGGTCCTCGCGGTCCTCCCCGTCCTGAACGCCTCCCCCGCGATCCCGAGGACCGCGTCGGGGAGAGAGGGGGCTCCATCCCCGCCTCCAAAGACCCGCAGGGCCGCGCTGTTCGCGTAGAGAATCCTTCCCCCCTTCCCCGCGATGCAGACCGGGAACGGGAGGGCACCGAGCGCCTCGCGGAAAATTCCGTCCTCTAACCCTTCCATTCTGCCCTTCCACTCCCCCGCGATCCTCGACAGCAGGTGAATGTGCGTGTGCCCTCCACCCTCAAGAATGTAGCGGGTTTTCCCCCCCGCGCAGAACCACCCCCTCCCGCCACGCGGACGGGGAGAGGACGTGCATCCCGGACGGCGCCCGGACGGCGTTTCCCGCGAGGACGTCCATGAACTCCTTTGCCCCCGAGAAAGCCTCCACGACCGTGTACCCCCTCGCGAGGAACGCGCAGAGTGCCGCGGAGAAACAGCACCCCGCCCCGTGGATCGCGTATGGGTACCGGCGGGTCGAGATCGCCCACTCCCTGTCCGGGCCGACGAGGATGTCGGTCGCCTCCTCGCCGGGGAGGTGCCCCCCCTTGATAACCACGTACTCCGGGCCGAGCGAGAGGATCCTCCTCGCGGCGCGGATCGCGCCCGTGACGTCGCGCACGGGCGAGATCCCCGAGAGGACCTCGGCCTCGTGGACGTTCGGCGTCACGATCGTTGCCCGAGGGAGGAGTTCAGAGACGAGGGCGTCGAGGGCATCCGCGGGGAGCAGGGTGTGCCCGCTCGTCGAGACCATGACGGGGTCGAGGACGAGGGGGACCCCATCCGGGATCTCCCGGGCGATCGCCCCGATCGACCCGCTCTCCCCCGGCATCCCGGTCTTCACCGCACGGATGGAAAACTCCGCGCGGAGCGTCGCGATCTGGAGCGCGACCACTCCCGGCGGGACGAAGTGGATCCCGGCCACTCCCCGCGTGTTCTGGGCCGTGACCGCAGTCACGACCGAGAGGCCGTGGACGCCGAGGGCGGCAAAGACGCCGAGGTCGGCCTGCAGGCCCGCGCCGCCCGACGGGTCGGACCCGGCGATCGTGCACGCGCACGGCGGGATCTCCCTTTCCATGCGATCGGGATGGGACACCCCCTGCTTTATACCTTCGCGGGGTGCTCCCCCGGGAGATTTTAATGGGTCCCGGAAGATCACACACTGAGGGGAGAAGGCGCGGGACGCGGGGGCACATGGCGAGGGCGGAACAGTCCGGGAAGGAGGGAGCGGGGGATCGCGTGGGAGGGAGTCTTTCCGGCAGCACGGGGAGTACGGTGGACACCGCGGGAGACCTCGTGCGGCAGGGGATCCTCGCATCGCGGAAGGGAAACCACGAGGAGGCACTGGAGCTCTTCCGGCGGGCACTCGGGCAAGACCCCCTCTTCGTCCCCGCGTGGGTCGCGTCGGGTTTTGCGCTCGGGAAGCTCGGGAGGTACCGCGAGGAGATCAAGGCGTGCGACCACGCGCTCGCGCTCGACCCGGGGAACGTGGAGGCGTGGCTCAACAGGGGGTTTGCGCTCGGGAAACTCGGGAGGTACTCGGAGAAACTCGTCTGCTGCGAGAGGGCGATCGCGCTCGATCCCAAGAACGCCCGCGCGTGGAACGCGAAGGGGCACGTGCTCGGGGAGATGGGGCGCTTTGAGGAGGAGCTCGAGTGCACGACGGTCGCAACGACCCTCCGCCCGCGGTACGTGGGGGCGTGGGTGAACCGCGGCTACGCCCTCCTCAAGCTCCGCCGGTGGGACGAGGCGATCTCCTGTTTCTCGCGGGCCCTCTCCCTCTCGCCCGGTTTCCACTCGGCCTTGATCCTCAAGGGCATCGCGCTCTGCGGGCAGGGGAAGTACCGCGAGGCGGCCTCCTGCTTCGCACGCGCCGAGGAGACCCGGCCGATCGAGGGGCCGCGGAATCTCTACTGGAAGGGCCTTGCCCTCTCCCGCACGGGGCAGCGCAGGGAGGCGGTCCGGATCCTCGAGTCCGTCGTCGCGCAGGACCCGCGCCACGCGGACGCGTGGATCGAGCTCTCGAACTGCTACTTCCTCTCCGGCGAGATCGAGGATTCGGTCCGGTGCTTCATGGTCGCCTACGACCTCGACCGGGAATCGATAAGGGACTGCCTCTCCCGGGCGGTCACGCTGCTGCGCGAGGGGAGGAGGGAGGAGGGCCTGCGTGCCCTCTCCGAGGCGCTCGGGATCCTCGTCCGCTGATGGCCGGGCGGGCCGCCCCCTGGCGCCGGAGGCCACCCCCACTCCCGCGAAATACCCCGTAATCGGCCTGCACCGGGCGATCGAGAGTTCCCGAGCGCATGGTTTATGTGGTGGGGTTACAAATAGGAAAGGCAGTTGCCCTGGACCGGGTCAGCCAGAGGTCTGTTCGAGAGCCGCCCCCGGCATCCTCTCCAGGCGTGCGGTGACTAGAAATGGTACCGTCATGCGGACCAGTCTCACTACAGCACGGAGGACAGAAGGATAAGATCTCTTCCCGCCCACACCGGGGTAAAAGAACGCGCACACCACGACCATGACGTACAGGACCCATGCTGCCCACACGACCTGTCCGGGTTGCCAGGAAGAAGTCTACCTCGACGAGCTCGTGAAGGGCCGATGCCCGCTCTGCGGCTGCACCCTTGAAGACCTCGAGGAGATCGAGGAAGACGTCGAGGACATGGGGGAGCGCGCGGACTTCCCGTGGCTCGTCTTCAACTACTTCCTCTTCAAGATGCTCACCGACATGGGCGCAAGCCCCCTCAAGGTGATGCAGCTCGTCTCCACGTACGAGGAGGCGTGCCTCCGCGAGGGGCACGACCACGTCGACACGCGGTTCGAGCTCGAGCTCGAGCCCGGGAAGATCGAGAGGTACCTCCCCCACAGGTGCGACCGTTGCGGGAGGATATTCCTCGGGCAGGGGAGGAAGATCCTCTCGGGCGACCTCTCCGCCCCGGGCTTCCGCGTCTCCTTCCGCTGCAACTCGTGCAGGTGAGAGCGCGCGGGGGTGTCTCCCGTGGGTGTACCCCGCGGATTTCCCCCAATTTTCCCCTGTACTAGTAGGACCGCCCGACCAGCGCCGGCCGTCCCGCGCGGCCGCAGGCGATGCACGGGCCCTCTGCCTCTCCCGCGCCGTCCCACCGGACCTCTGTCCCGAGCACGCTCGCGCGCGTCTCCTCCTCGATCGCCGTGGCACAATCGCGGTCGCCGCACCACGGGACGAGCGCGACACCCCGTGCGGCCGCCTCGCCCGCCTCCCGGATGGTCCGCGCCACCCGGATGCTCCCGCGGAACTGCGCCCACGCCCTCTCCCGGAGCGTCTTTTCGAAGGAGGAGAGGATCTCCCTCGCTCCCTCAACGACGTTCTCCACCGGGATCGCCGTCCTCGCGCCCAGGCGCGTGACCGCCGTGACCTGGCGTGCGTCAAGGTCCCTTGGCCCGAGCTCGAGCCGGAGCGGGACCCCCCTCATCTCCCAGTAGTAGTATTTCGCGCCGGGCCGCATCTCGCGCGTGTCGACCTTCACGCGGAGGTTCCCGGCGGAGAGGGCCGCGCCCACCCTCTCGGCGGCGGCGGTGACCTCCTCTTTGCGCTTCCCCGTCACGATGGGGACGACGACGACCTGTACCGGGGCGACCGCCGGGGGGAGGACGAGGCCCCGGTCGTCCCCGTGGAGCGAGACGAGCGCGGCGATGCACCGCTCCGAGATCCCGTAGCACGTCTGGTGCGCGTACCTCTGCTCGCCCGCGACGTCCTCGTACTGGATCCCGAACGTCCGCGAGAAGTGGTCCCCGAGGTGGTGGACCGTCCCGACCTGCAGCGTCCTTCCGTCGGGCATCACGGTGTCGACCGCCATCGTGTAGTCCGCGCCCGGGAACTTGTCCCAGTCCGGCCTGCGCGACACGACGACGGGGACGGCGAGCGCCTCGTAGAATTCCCGGTAGAGGGCGATCGCGGCCTCCACCTGCGCGCAGGCCTCCTCCCAGCTCGCGTGCACCGTGTGGGCCTCCTGGAACGACGTGATCTCGCGGAGGCGGATGAGGGGGCGGGTGTGCTTCGTCTCGTACCGGAACGTGTTCACTATCTGGTAGATCCTGAGGGGGAGGTCGGCGTGGGACCGGATCCAGAGGGCGTACATGGGGTAGATCGCGCACTCGCTCGTCGGGCGGAGGGCGAGGCGGACGTCAAGCGGGGTCGACCCCCCGTGGGTCACCCAGTACACCTCCTCCTCGAACCCCTTGATGTGCGCCGCCTCCTTGGCAAGCTCGGTCTCCGGGATCAGGAGGGGGAAGAGCGCCTCCTCGTGGTCGCGGTCGAGGATCGCCCTCATCAGGGAGTACACATTCTTCCTCAGAGCAAACCCGAAGGGGAACCAGACGTAGAGCCCCTTGACCGGGTACCGGACGTCCATCAGCTCCGCGCGCCAGAGGAGCTCGTTGTACCACGCGGAGAAATTCTCCTTCGGGGGAAGGCTGCCTTCGTCTGACTCGGCCAAAAAAACGCACCTCAAACGAGGAAATGTAGGATTGCTGGCGTAATAAATGCCTCCACGAGCGCGGCGACCGCGACGAGCGGGACGACGCGGGAGACAAAGATGCGCCCGAGGGCGGCGGCCTCTGCCGCGGCATCGGTCCCGGCCGTCCACTCGTGCCAGAGGGCACGCGCGAGCGTGAAACCGAGCGCCCCGGAGAGGACGAACGCCGGGATCTCGAAGATGCCGTGGGGGAGCAGGGCGGCGGCCACGAAGAGGGGGCTGTGCTGCTCCCTCACGAGCTCGAGGACGGCGCCTATCGCAAAGCCGTTCACCGTGATGATGAAGACCGTGAGGACGCCGAGGGACGCACCCCCGAGGAACATGAGGAGGCATGCCTGCAGGTTGTTGAGGAAGAGCTTTGCCGCGAGGAGCGGGGGCGACACGTCCTGCCCGTCGCCGAGGACCGTCTCGCGGAGGAGGGACATGATCCGTTCGCCGGTCGAGGGATCCTGCATCGCCGTGAGCATGCCCATCGCGAGGGAGATGCAGAGGATGACGACCGCGGCGAGGGATTCGCGTGCGAGGTCAGACATAGAGCACCATCCTTGCCATGTCCCTCACCCCCGGCGCGAGGCCCACCGTGACCATGGCGAGGAGGACGAGGTGCCAGAGCACGGGGTGCCCCTCGGAACGGAACCTCTCGAGGATCGGGATGCCGGGGAAGAGGACGAGGAGCTTGAGGGGGAACATCGAGAACGCGGTGCCGGTCCACGCGACGAGGTGCGACCCCACGACGTGGACCTCGACGTAGTGGAGGGGGTGGAGGTCGATCCCGTACGCTGTCGCGCTCGCGTCGAGGAGCTGGCCGAAGAGGAGGACGACGTAGAGCGGGTCCCGCACGTACTCCCACGAGAGGACGTGCCGCATGAAGAGGAAGACCGCGGCCGTCGCCGCGAGTGCGAGCGAAAGGATGGAGAAGAGCACGTCGAGCGCGATTATCCCGTTCCCGATGCCGAAGGAGACGAGCACGAGTCCCGCCGCGAGCGCCCCCGCGGCCCCCGCCCCCGCGTAGGGCAATCGGTAGTCCCCGACAATGCCCCTCTCCTCGAGCGCTGCCGAGACGAGGAGGGCTCCCGCCGCGTAGAGGAAGAGGACGAAGAAGATGAGGGGGGTGATGAGGAGGTAGTTCCAGCCGGTCGGGACAATCCCCGTGTCCTCGACCACGCGGAGGAGCCCCCCCATCACCACGAAGGGGAGCGTCGCGAGGACGAAGTCCCTGTCGACCCGGACCGTCCGCGAGCGGGAGAGCCACCTCGAGAGGAGGTACACGGCGGCGACGAGGACGACCGCGTAGGTCGTCGTGTCCACCACGTTGTACGGCTGCCCGTAGCGGATCGGATCGATGTAGTATTTCTCTATGAACTCCCCAATCACTTCCGGGTACCTATGAGCGCAGACCCGATAAAATTACTCAGAACGAAGCCCTTTGACAAGTCCCGGTGGATGCAGCTGCCCCGGGACGTCGTCATCGGCCACAACGTTCTCCCGCAAATCCCCGAGGTCTGCGCCGATCTCTGCCTCGAGGAGCACGCGGTGGTCTTCTTCGGGAGGAGCACGAGGGAGCACGCGGGGGAGAGGGTGGTCTCCCTTCTCTCGGGGAAGTACCGTGTCTCCACGTTCACCGTGGGCGAGATGAACATGGAGACGATCGCGGAGGCCGAGAGGGCGGCGAAGGGCGCCGGCTTCCTCGTCGGGGTGGGGGGAGGCAGGGTCATCGACTGCGCGAAGATCGTCTCCTACAACCTCGATCGGCCGTTCCTCTCTGTCCCGACCGCCGCGTCCCACGACGGGATCGCCTCCGCGAGGGCGTCCGTCCCCCTCGCCGACGGGAACGCGTCGCTCGAGGCGCACCCCCCGGTGGGGATCGTCGCCGACACCGGGATCATCGCCGCGGCACCGCACAGGCTGCTTGCCGCCGGGTGCGCCGACGTGATCGCGAACTCGACCGCGGTGCTCGACTGGGAACTCGCGCACAGGCTGAAGCACGAGCCGATCAGCGAGTACGCGATCGCCCTCTCCCGGATGACCGCCGAGCTCCTGATGAAGAACGCCCGCAGCATCAAGCCGCACAGCGAGGAGTCCGCGTGGATGGTCACGAAGGCGCTCGTCTCCTCGGGCGTCGCGATGAGCATCGCCGGGTCGTCGCGGCCGGGGTCGGGGGGCGAACACAAGTTCGCCCACGCCCTCGAGAGGCTCGCGCCGGGCAGGGTCCTCCACGGCGAGGCCTGCGGATTAGGGACCATCATGGTGATGTACCTCCACGGCGGGGACTGGCGGCGCATCCGGGCGGCGCTGCGGGCGATCGGGGCACCGACCACCCCCCGCGAGCTGGGCATCGACGACGGGACGGCGGTCGAGGCACTCCTCGCGGCGCACACCATCCGGCCGGAGCGGTTCACCATCCTCGACACCGGGATCACGCGCGAGTCGGCGACGAAACTCGTGAAGATGCTCTATGAAGAGTGAGAAGGCCCCCGAGCAGAAGGCGAAGGTGACCCTCATCGGCAGCGAGATCGCGAGGGTCGGCCTCGAGTTCGTGTACGAGGGGTCGCTGCCCGAGTGCGGGGAGTGCGCCGTCCGGAAGGCCTGCCACAACCTCCGAAAGGGGAGGAAGTACCGGATCGTGGGCGTCCGGCAGACCCGCCACCCCTGCACCGTCCACCACGGGGGCGCCTGTGCCGTCGAGGTCGTGGAGGCACCGGTCCGCGCCCTGATCAGCGCGGACATGGCCATCAGGAACTCGCGGATCGTCTTTTCTCCCCCCTGCTCGCGGGAGGCGTGCGAGAACTACGCGCTCTGCAACCCCGACGGCGCCCTCCCCGGCGAGAAGTACGTGGTCGCGGAGGTCGCTGGGACCGCCCCGGTCGCGTGCGAGAAGGGGTGGACGCTCAAGCTCGTCGAGCTCCGGGCAGTGTGAGGGCGTTCAGGTCCGCAGCGCCGACCAGAGCGCGTAGGCCGCGTCGATGACCCGCTCCCGCCCGCGGAGGCCCGCGATCCACGCCGCCGGGACGGCGCGGGAGCCGTAGTGCGCCCCGGCGAGCGCCCCGGCGAGCGCGGCAACGCTGTCCGCGTCGCCCCCGAGGGCCACGGCCGCGGCGACGCAGTCGGGGAAACTGCGCGTGCGCAGGAAGACGGAGAGCGCCGCGTGCGTTGCCTCGAGCGCGTCGAGGCCGGGGACGGGGGGGAAATCCGCCCACGAGCCGAGCACGCGGGCGACCTCCGGGTCGCGGCACCGCCGGAGCGCACGAAAATACGCTTCCTCCCGCGTGGCACCCCTGCACATCTCGCTCACCATCCGGTTCACGAAGGCCGAGCACGCCCCCGGGACGGGGTCGGCGTGGGTGAGCGCCGAGCAGGCGAGGGACACCGCCTCGAGCCCGGGGCCCGGGAAGTAGACCCCGAGCGGCGGGCCGCGCACCACGCTCCCGTTGCTCCTGCTGGAGCCCCTCTCTTCGTGAACGCGGGACGCTGCGGAACGGATGTCCTCGCCCTGCTGCACGAGGAGGAGGACCGCGGAGGTGGTCGGCCCGAAGAACTCGCGGTGGAGCGCGTACTCCCTCTCCAGCCGGGCCACGAAATCTGCCGGGCAGAACCCCCGGCACGCGGCGAGCGACTCGGCGAGCGCGAGCGCCTGCAGGGTGTCGTCCGTGTACTCCCCCGCGGCCCGGGGGACCCTCCCGCCCGCGTAGTACGAGCGGACGGGGACGTCCGGGGGACCTCCCCCCTCGAAGGGCGCACCGAGGGCGTCACCGATCGCAATCCCGAGGAGGACGCCCGTTACGCGCGAAAGGTCCGATATAAACCTCACCAATAAATTATATCTGGTCCTGGAAAAAGTAGTCATGTTGCAGAAGGTGATATCGTGCAGAAGGAAGAGCTCCTCCACCTCCACATGCTCATGATCCACATCAAGAAATACTACGAGACCATCACCAACCAGCAAATCCCCACGAAACGGTACGATTCCCTCGATATTTCTCCCGTCCACATCCACAAGAACAAGAAGTGCCACAAGGAAGCTATTCTTGCCCTCGGCGAGGACATCGTCACCCACCTCCGGAACAGCCAGGTGCTGAGGGTGGGGTATTCCCCAAAGGCAGTCTCGGAGCAGGTTGCTGCGGAGCACTGACCACTCCTTTTCCATGGCGGAGGCCGACATCTCCCGCGAGATACTCGAGGCGATCGCCTCGCGCGCGACGCGGCCGCAGGACGTCGCGAGGCTGAAGGTAGAGGTCTGCAGGAGGCTCGGCGCCGGGTCCGTCCCGAAGAATTCCGCCATCCTCGCGGCCGCGACCCCGGAAGAGCGGGAGACGTTGCGGAGGCTCCTCCTCGTGAAGCCGACGCGGACCCTCTCGGGCGTCGCGCCGGTCGCGGTGATGACCTCGCCCTCGCCCTGCCCCCACGGGAAATGCCTCCCCTGCCCCGGCGGGCCGGACCACCCGTTCCGGTCCCCCCAGAGCTACACGGGCGAGGAGCCGGCTGCAAAAAGGGCACGCGAGCACGGCTACGACCCGTACGCGCAGGTCAGGGCGCGGCTCGGGCAGTTCGAGGCGCTCGGCCACCACGTCGACAAGGCCGAGCTGATCGTGATGGGGGGGACGATGACGGCGCGGCCCGCGGAGTACCAGGAGTGGTTCGTGCGCGAGTGCATCCGCGCGATGAACGAGCACGGCGGGGCCCCGGGGAGTCCGCGGGACGACACCGGGGGGGTCTTTGCCGAGAACGAGACTGCCCGCGTCCGGTGCGTCGCGCTCACGTTCGAGACCCGCCCCGACTGGTGCCGGGAGGAGCACGTCGCGCGGATGCTCTCGCTCGGCGTGACGAAGGTGGAACTGGGCGTCCAGCACCTCGACGACGCGGTCCTCGCCCGGAACAGGAGGGGGTGCACGGTCGCCGACACGGCAGAGGCGACGAGGCTCCTGCGCGACGCGGGGCTGAAGGTCGGGTACCACGTCATGCCCAACCTCCCCGGCAGCGACCCTGCGCTCGACCGGTGGATGTTCCGGGAGCTCTTCGACAATCCCTCGTTCCGCCCCGACTTCCTCAAGATCTACCCGACCCTCGTCACGCCGGGTACGGAGCTCGAGGCACTCTGGCGGAAGGGGGAGTACGAACCGTACCCGGAAGACCTCCTCGTCGACCTCGTCGCCGACGCAAAGGCCCTCCTCCCCCCCTACGTGCGGCTCCAGCGGATCCAGCGGGACATCCCCGCGGGCCTCATCCTCGCCGGGTCCCGACACGGCAACCTCCGCGAGCTGTGCAGGAAGCGCCTCGCGGAGACGGGGAGGAAGTGCCGGTGCATCAGGTGCCGGGAGGCGGGGAGGTCCGGCGGGGGCGGGGAGGAGGAGCTCTCGGTCCTCGCGTACGACGCGGCGGGGGGGAGAGAGCACTTCATCTCCGTCACCTCGGGGGATGCCCTCGTCGGGTTCGCCCGCCTCCGGACGGGCGGGGAGCGGTGGGTGCCCGGGACGGGGGACTCCGCGCTCCTGCGCGAGCTGCACGTCTACGGGAGCATGGTCCCGATCGGGGCCACCCCGTCGCAGGGGGAGATGCAGCACAGGAGGCACGGGAGGGCACTCCTCGCCGCCGCCGAGGAGATCGCGTCCGCGGAGGGGTACAGGGAGATCTCCGTGATGAGCGGCATCGGCGTCCGCCCCTACTATTGGCGGTGCGGGTACGAGCGGAGGGGGCCCTACATGCACAAGACGCTCGCATGAAGGCGGCCACATTCGAGTTCCTGCGGCAGCGTTTCTCCTCGTACTACGGGAAGGCCCCCCTCCTCTCCCCCCCGTCCGTCCCCCAGCGCGAGTGGGCGTTCGTCTTCCTCGAGATGGACGCGGAGACCACGCGCATGCGCCGCCACCTCGCGTTTGCCACCCGCGAGGAACTCTTCGCCTACGTGAGGGGGATGGTCCCCGCCCACGCCTACTACTCGACGGCCTACTACGAGAGGCCCGATGCCCCCACGATGCAGGAGAAGGGGTGGCTCGGCGCAGACCTCATCTTCGACCTCGACGCGGACCACCTCATGCGGGGCCCCTACGACCGGATGCTCGGGCGCGTGAGGGAGGAGACGGAGAAACTCCTCGAGATGCTCACCCTCGAGCTCGGGTTTGCCGAGGCCGACATCGAGGTCGTCTTCTCGGGGGGGAGGGGCTACCACGTCCACGTCCGGGACCCTTCCGTCAGGGACTTCGGGAGCAGCGAGAGGAGGGAGATCGTCGACTACGTCTGCGGCATCGGCCTCGATCCCGCGCGGATCCTCTCGCGCCGCGCACATTCGCCCCGCGGGTGGTACCACCGCTATATAGATGCACTCGCAGAGTACCTCCTATGGCTGGAGAGCCTCGGGGAAGGCGAGAGGAGGGATGCGCTCACGGCGCTCGAGGGGGTGGGCAGGACGACCGCCGATGAGTTCGCCCGGCGGATCCCGTCGCTCCTCTCCGCCCTCTCGGGTGGATCCCCCGGGATCACCCTCCGCGACCCCGTCGTCGCGCGGGTGGTGCGCGGCCTCATGGCCGACAGGAACGGGAGGTTTGCTGCGATGCTCCGGGAGAGGGCTGCCCTCGCCGACGAGCCGGTGACGACCGACACGAAGAGGCTGATCCGGATGCCCTCGTCCCTCCACGGCGGGAGCGGGCTCCGGGTGACCCCCCTTGCGCCCCGGGAACTCCCCGACTTCGACCCCCTCGTCGACGCGGTCGTCTTCTCCGAGCGGGAGGTCGCAATCGAGGTCGCGTTCCCCCTCGCGATGCCGATGCTCGGGTCGGTCCACAGGCTCGAGAAGGGGACCGCGCGGGTACCCGAGGCGCTCGCGGTCTTCCTCTGCTGCCGCGGCGCGGCGGAGATCGCGGGGGTGGGGGGCGGGTGAACCTCGACGAGCTCCGGGTCATCCTCCTCTCCGAGCGGGAGTCAGGAAGGCTCGTCCAGATCCCGCACGACCTCTTCTCCTCGGCGCAGGAGGTCCTCGCGAGGCTCCACGAGGAGCTCCGCGCCTGCAGCGATCCCTTCTCGGAGGAGGCGCAGGTCCTCATCCAGCGCATCAACGCGATCCGGGAGACCCTCCACGACATCTTCCGCATCCGGGCAGAGAAGATCCTCACCCTCGCGCTCTCGCAGGAGGACGGCCACTACGTCGACCGCGAGGAGACAAAGAGGCTGATCCCCGAGGAGAGGGAGATGTGCGACCTCGTCGTGCAGGCACTCGCGACGGCGCGCTGCCGGCTCCTCGAGCAGGCCGCGCCGCGCCCCTCCCCCGCCGCGCCGGGAACGCCGGGGGCGACCGCGGTCCCCGCTCCCGCGCAGCACGCGGCGGTCCCCTTCGTTGTCTCGCGTGTCCTGCGGGACGTGGAACCCTTCATGGGCGTGGACGGGAGGATCTACGACCTCAAAAGGGAAGACATCGTGACGCTCCCGGAGAGGAACGCGGAAGTCCTGTGCGAGCGGAATATAGTATTAAATATCAACCCGGGCAAATAATGATAGTATTCGATACCCGCAAGGAGGGGCCGATTCCATGAAGATGCCACAGAAAATCAGGACATACTGCCCGTTCTGCCGCACCCACCAGACCCACGAGGTGGAGAAGGTCAGGAAGGGGAAGACCTCGGGTCTCCACTGGATCGACAGGCAGAAGGCGAGGAGGAGCACCGTCGGGAACATGGGCAAGTTCTCGAAGGTCCCCGGCGGCGACAAGCCGACGAAGAGGATCCACGTCCGGTACAGGTGCAGCACCTGCGGCAAGGCGCACCAGAGGCCGGGGGTCCGGGCCGGGAAGTTCGAGCTCGTGGAGTGAGGGGCCATGGTCAGAGCGATCCGCGAGAACAGGAGCAAGTTCTTCAAGGTGAAGTGCCCGGACTGCGAGAACGAGCAGGTCGTCTTCGAGAAGGCGAGTACAAGGGTGGACTGCATCGTCTGCGGGAGGGTCCTCGCCGAGCCCGCGGGCGGGAAGGCACGGCTGCAGGCCGAGATCCTCGCGACGTACGAGTGACCGATGACAGAGAGGAAGGAGTGGCCGGAGAACGGGGAACTGGTCGTCTGCACGGTCACCGACGTGAAGGACTTCGCGGCGTTCGTCAGCCTCGACGAGTACCCCGGGCGAATCGGCCTCATCCCCATCTCCGAGGTGGCGACCGGCTGGATCAAGTACATCCGCGACCACGTCCGCGAGGGCCAGAAGGTCGTCTGCAAGGTGCTCCACGTCGACCCCTCCCGAGGGCACATCGACCTCTCGCTCAAGGATGTGAACGAGCACCAGCGCCGCGAGAAGATACGGGAATGGAAGAACGAGCAGAAGGCGAAGAAGTGGATCGGCTTTGCCGCGGCGGCCGCGGGTGAGAAGGCCGAGGACATCGAGGCTGCCATCTACTCCCGGTACGGCGACCTCTACTCGGTCTTCGAGGACATCGTCGCGGGCGAGGACATCGCGGCGTCCCTCCCCCTCTCCCCCGCCGCCCTCTCCGCGCTCGTGCAGGTCGCCCGCGAGAACGTGAAGATCCCGCGCGTGGAGGTCACGGGGACGCTCGTCCTCACCTCGGACAAGCCCGACGGCGTGAACATCATCAGGCGGGCACTCCGTTCCGCGGAGCCCAAGATCCCGAACGTCGAGATCGAGCTCACGTACCTCGGTGCCCCCAACTACCGGATCAAGGTGACGGCCGACAACTACAAGGCTGCCGAGAAGGCGATCGAGAAGGCTGCCTCCGCGGCCATCGGGGTCATCGAGCGTGCCGGCGGCGTGGGCAAGTTCGTGAAGAAACCAAAGTCCGGGAAGGTCACATGAGCGGCAGGCTGAGGCGCTGCCCGCGGGACCGGACGTACACGCTCAAGTCCTCCTGCCCCGCCTGCGGGGAGCCGACCGTCCCGGCGCATCCCGCGCGTTTCTCGCCCGACGACCGTCTCGCCCGGTACAGGAGGATCGCACGCGGATGGACGACATAACCGTCACGTTCACGGGGGGCGACCCGGAGGATTTCAGGGCGCCGGTCCTGATCGAGGGGCTGCCGGGGATCGGGCACGTCGGCAAGCTCGTCGCCGAGCACATGATCCACGAGCTCTCGGCGCGCAAGGTCGCCGTGATCGAGTCGATCTACTTCCCCCCGCAGGTCATCATCCTCGAGAACGGGACGGTCCGGCTCGCGAACAACGAGGTGTACCACGCCGAGGCCGGGGGGAAACGGCTCCTCTTCCTCGTCGGCGACTACCAGAGCACATCGGGCGAGGGGCACTACCTCCTCGCCGACGCGTACCTCTCCCTCGCCCGCGACCTCGGCGTCGGGAGGGTCTACACGCTCGGGGGCTACGGTGTCGGGCACCTCGTGGACGTCCCGAGGGTCCTTGCGGCTGTCAACCGGGAGGAACTCAGGGCCGAGGTCGAGGCCGCGGGCGCGGTCATCAGCCCTGACGAGCCGGGAGGGGGCATCGTCGGGGCCGCGGGGCTGCTCCTGGGGCTCGGCACGAAGTACGGCATGGAGGGGATCTGCCTCATGGGCGAGACGAGCGGGTACCTCGTGGACCCTAAAAGCGCCGCGCGCGTCCTCTCGGTGCTCTGCACGCTCCTCGAAATCGAGGTCGACGCGACCACCCTCGAGGAGCGGGGGCGCGAGCTTGAGCACGTGATAGAGAGGCTGGTCGACACGGAGAGGAGCATGCGCGACGAGGAACTCCGGTACTTCGTCTGAACCGGCATGGATCTCCCCTGCGACCTGCACGTCCACTCCCTTTTTTCCATCGCCACGTCGCGGAAGATGGTCCCCGCCGCGATCCTCGGCGCGTGCAGGGTAAAGGGCCTTTCCGCCGTCGGGAGCGGCGACGCGTTCCACCCCGCGTGGCGCAGGATGTGGGGGGAAGCGCTCCCCCGGGAAGGGGGGGCGGACACCTGCGTCGTCCCCTCCGCCGAGGTCGAGGACAGGGACCGCGTCCACCACCTCGTCCTGATGGAGGATTTCCCGTCGTTCCGTGACCTCGCGCGGGACCTCTCGATCTCTGCGCCGCAGGTCGGGTCCACGGGCCGCCCGAGGCTCCCCCTCACGGGGGAGGAGATCGCGCGGGCCGTGCACGGGAGGGGAGGGCTCGTCGGCCCGGCCCACGCGTTCACCCCGTGGACGTCCCTCTACGCGGTGCACGACAGCATTGCCGACTGCTACGGGGGCGAGCAGCCTGACTTCCTCGAGCTCGGGCTCTCCGCCGACACCTCGTACGGCGCGGGGATCCCGCACCTCTCCGGCATCCCGTTCATCTCGAGTTCCGACGCCCACGGCCCCGACACGTGGAGAATCGGGCGGGAGTTCGTCGTCCTCTCCGTCCGGGAGGAGACGCCCGCCGGCGTCCTCGACGCCCTGCGGAGGGGGGAGATCGTCCGCAACGTCGGGCTGTTCCCCGAGGAGGGGAAGTACAACAGGACGGCGTGCTGCCGGTGCTACCTCCAGTTCGAGGCGGGGGATCCCGCCATCTCCGGCGGAAAGTGCCCCCGCTGCGGCGGGCGCGTGAAGAAGGGGGTGCGGGACAGGGCGCGCGAGCTCTCGACCGGGACGCCGGGACCAAGGCCGCCCTACCTCCACATGGTCCCGCTCGCCGAGATCGTGGCGCGGGTCCTCGGGGTCTCCTCTGCCGGGGCTCGGTCCGTCTCCGCGGTGCACGCGAGGCTCGTCGGGACGTTCGGCAACGAGATCGCGGTCCTCACGGAGGTCCCGGTCGCCGAGATCGCGGGCGTCGATCCGGGGGTCGCCGCAGCGGTGGACGCCCTCCGGGCGGGGAGGGTGGTCCTCTCCCCCGGCGGGGGCGGGAGGTACGGGTCGGTCTCCTTCGCGTGACGGCGGGGAAACCCCGCATTCCCGGGGAAAAACGAGAAAATCCCATCCAATGCAAAGATTTTAGGCGACCGTCTCCCAACAGCTACAGGAATGTTGCACATATCTCGGGAAGTCTGCGGGTACTGCGGGTGCTGCGTCTCCGTCTGCCCGCAGGGGGCGCTCGAGCTGATCGATGCCTACCTCGAGGTCGGCGAGAACTGCACGGGGTGCGGCATCTGCGCGAAGGTATGTCCGCTCGGGGCACTGGAGGTGAGGGATGAGGGCGCGGTATGACGTGCTCGTCGTCGGCGGCGGGCCCGGCGGCGCGATCGCCGCGCGGACCGCGGCGAGGGCAGGCCTCTCCGTCCTCCTCGTGGAGAAACGCCCCGCGATCGGGGCGCCCGTGAGGTGCGCGGAGGGAATCGGCAGGGAGGCGCTCGCCGAGTTCGTGGAGCCCGACCCGCGGTTCATCTCGGCCGAGCTGAAGGGCGCCGAGATCGTCTCGCCCTCGGGATCCGTCCTCCGCCTCCGGTCCGAGAAGGCAGGGGCCAAGGTGGGCTATATCCTCGACAGGAAAGTATTCGACCGCGAGCTCGTCTGGCAGGCGGCAGAAGCGGGGGCAGACGTCGCCGTCAAGACGCGGGCGTCGGCCCCGGTCCTCGAGGGCGGCGTGGTGAAGGGCGCGGTCCTCAAGCACTGTGGGGAGACGGTGGAGGTCCGCGCGGACGTCGTGATCGCGGCCGACGGCATCGAGTCGAAGTTCTCGCGGTGGTGCGGGATCGACACGACCGTCCCCGTGCGGGAGATAATGACCTCGGCCCAGTACCTGATGACGGACATCGACATCGACCCGGCCGTCACGGTCTTCTACGTCGGCAACGCGGTCGCGCCGCAGGGGTACCTGTGGGTCTTCCCAAAAGGGGAGAGGTCCGCGAACGTCGGGATCGGGATCAGCGGGGCAAAGAGCGGCCCCGGCCACAGGGCCATCGATTACCTCGACCGGTTCGTCGCCTCGAAGTTCCCGGACGGCAAGGCGATCGAGCTCGTGGTGGGAGGGGTCTCGGTCTGCCAGCCGCTCCCCTGCACGGCCGCGGACGGCCTCATGGTTGTCGGGGACGCCGCGAGGGTCGTTGACCCCCTCACGGGCGGCGGCATCTACAACGCGATGTTCACGGGCCGCCTCGCGGCGGAGACGGCGGTCTCCGCGGTATCGGCCGGGGACTGCACGAGGGAGGCACTCATGGCGTACGACAGGGGCTGGCGCGAGTCTTCGGTGGGAAAGACGATCGCGCGGAACTGGCACCTCAAGGAGTACTTCGTGAAGATGTCCGACGAGAAGCTCGACGCCCTGATCAGCTCCGCGTCGGCGATGGACCTCGACGAGTTCTCCACCCTCACCCTCGTAAAAGAGCTCGTGAAGAGGAACCCGCTGCTCCTCGGCGACCTCGCGAAGCTCTCGTTCCTATTTCTGTGAGGCGCGCAGCTGCTTATTTAAGGTGGCGAGGCACTCCTCCTCTGCCTCCTTCTTCGTGAAGACCGTGATGACGTCGCCGGGCCGGATCTTCACGTTCCCGCTCGGGATGATCAGCTCGCCCCCGGCCCTCCGTATCGCGATGAAGACGAAGTCCTTCACCTTGAGCTCACGGATCTCGTGGTCGACGATGGGCGCGCCCTTCTCCGCGACGACCTCGAATATCGTCCCGCCCGGGATCGACGCGAGCTGCTGCATCTGCGGGTTCTCGGCCCAGTAGTACAGCCTCTGGGCGACGAGTTCGTCGGGGTTCTCGGATATCTTGACGCCCACCTCGGCAAAGAGGTCGGAGTGTTCCTTCTGGTTCACGATCGAGACGACGTTGGGGACCTTGAACCTCTTCGCGAGCCAGCAGGTCATGAGGTTCACGGAGTCGTCGCTCGTCGTCGCGACGAGGGCGTCGGCCCTGTCGATCCCGGCGTCCTCGAGGATAGACTTGTCGGTCGCGTTCCCCGTGACCGCGAGTACATCGTAGTGTTCCAAGATCTCGCTGCAGCGCTGCTCGTCGCGGTCGATGATCACCACGTTGTTGCCACGCTCCACCGCGAGCTGGGTGAGACTCCTCCCTATCCCGCCGAGCCCCACGATGATGATGTACATGCGTACGGGTTACGAGCATCGGGATTCAAATATTTTGCGGGCTGCACAGTACACGCGATGATCTGCGGGGTCGACGAGGCGGGGAAGGGCGCGGTCATCGGTCCCCTCGTGGTCGCCGCCGTGGGCTGTGCGCACGAGGAGGACCTCGCCTCCCTCGGGGTGAGGGATTCAAAGACGCTCACGCCCCGCCAGCGCGAGGTCCTCGCGGGGGAGATCCGCCGGTCGTTCCCGGTCGCGACGGTCGTCCTCTCGCCCGCGGAGATCGACGGGCGGGGGACGGGGATGAACGAGCTCGTCGCGAGGTGCCACGCGTCCGCCATCGCGCGGATCTCGCCCTCCCTCGCCGTCGTGGACGCGTGCGACGTGAACGCGGAGCGGTACGGGGAGATGGTCTCCCGCTTCCTCCCTGTCCCCTGCCGCGTCGTCTCCCGCCACCACGCCGACCGGGACCACCCCGCGGTCTCTGCCGCGAGCATCGTCGCGAAGGTCGAGAGGGACGGGATCGTGGGCCGCCTCCGGGAGGAGTGGGGGGACTTCGGGAGTGGCTACCCGTCGGACCCCGCCACGGTCCGGTTCCTCGCGCGGCACGTCCGGGAGAAGGGGACGGTCCCCCCCATCGCGCGGAGGAGCTGGGAGACGACGAGGGCGATCGTCTCCCGGGCCGAGCAGAGCGACCTTTCTCCCTTCCTCTAGGGGAGAGGCGGGCGGCTCCGTTCCACACTTTTATGTAGATTTCCGCCCCAGTACATCGAAATGCACTGGCTCTTTTGGGTCGCCCTCGCCATCTTCCTCTACGCGGCCGTGGCCGCCTACGCCTATTCCCGCAAGGCGGCGCTCGCGGGGGAGGGGGCAGGTCACGGCGGGGGAGAGAAGTCGCCGTGGGACGCGGTCGTCTTCTACGGTCCCGTCATGGCCCTCAAGACCGAGCGGGTCGGTTTCTTCGACAGGTACGCCCGCCACGCCCGGTTCCTGCGGGCCTACGCGACGGTCGGGGTCGCGATGGTCGCCGTCATCTCGGCCGGGATCGCCGCGATCCTCTTCCTCTCGGTCCGGCTCACCTTCCTCTTCAAACCGGAGCCGACCGGGATCTACGCGCCCCAGAACATCTTCCTCATCCCCGGGATCAACGAGTACGTCCCGTCCACCCTCGCGGTCTGGTTCGCGTTCGTCCTCACGATCGCGGTCCACGAGTGGGGGCACGGCATCCTCTGCCGCGTGGAGAACATCCGGGTCCGGAGCATGGGGGCCCTCCTCGCGGTCATCCCGGTGGGATTCTTCGTGGAGCCCGACGAGGAGGAGCTCGAGAGGACGCGGGGGATGCCCAAGATCCGCATGTTCGGCGCGGGCATCACGAACAACATCGTGGTGGGAATCGCCTGCTTCGTCGCCATGGTCCTGCTCTTCGGGATGGTCGTTCCGACGGAGAGCCCCGTGATCGCGGGCGTGTACAAGGATTACCCCGCGTGGCAGGCGGGCGTCCCAACCCCGTCCGTGATCGCCGCGATCGACGGCATCCCGGTCGGGAGCAGGGACGACGTCTCGCGCATCCTCGCCTCGTCCCGCCCGGGCGACCGGGTCACGCTCACGGTCAGGACGGAGTCGGGGACCGCCGATTACCCGCTCGTCCTCTCGGAGTGGCCAAAGGAACTCGGGGCCCGCGAGGCGGGGTTCATGGGGATCTCGTACTACGACGGTGCCCTCGTGAAACAGGCGGTCCGCGAGAGCCTCTCTCTCCCGGGGCTCATCGGGTTCCTCACCATCCCCTTCGACCCCGGCACCGCGGGGAGGGTGCTGCGCGTCCTCGCGTTCGAGACGCCCGAGACGGGGTACTACGAGGAGCCGTTCCCGATGTTCTGGGGGATAATCCACCTCCTCTTCTGGTGCGCGTGGATCAACATCAACGTCGGGATATTCAACGCGATCCCGATGGTCCCCCTCGACGGCGGGTACATCCTGAAGGAGGCAGTGGAGCGGCTCTTCGAGCGGCTCGGCCTTTCGAACCTCGCCCTCCCGGTCGTCTCGCTCGTCTCCTCCGTGATGGTGGTGATGCTCCTCTCGCTCGTCCTCCTCCCCTACGTCCTCCACATGTGAATTCCCCGCCGGCCCGGCGGGAGTTCCCCGGGGGGAATGCATAAGTCCCACCCGTCCCCACACGTACACGACAAGCGATGATCCTCCGGCCCTGCAGGAAAGCCTACGACAACGAGACCCAGAGGACGGCGCCGCCGGAAGAGACGCTCGCCCGCGTGGAGAAGGTCCTCCCCGCCGCGGGCATCACGCGGGTCGCGGACATCACGAGCCTTGATCGGGTGGGAATCCCCGTCTTCTCGAGCATCAGGCCCACCGCGGGGAAGGGCGCGATCTCGGTGTACAACGGGAAGGGGGCGACGCCGACGGAGGCGAAGGTCTCCGCGATCATGGAGGGGATCGAGAGGTACTCTGCCGAGGTCCCCGAGGGGGCGGAACTCCGGTTCGGGAGGTACCCGGACGTCGGGAGGGATGTCCCCGCCCTCGATCCCGCCACCCTGATCCTCCCGAGGGGGAGGGACCCGGGGATGCAGGTCCACTGGGTGGAAGGGTACGACATCCTCCAAGGGGAGGAGATCCTCGTCCCGGCGAGCGCGGTCTTCCACCCCCTCCCCCCGATGTACCCCTCGCTCTTCCGGACGTCGACGAACGGCCTTGCCTCGGGCAACACGGTCGAGGAGGCGGTCTTCCACGCCCTCATGGAGGTCATCGAGAGGGACGCCTGGTCGCTCGTCGAGGCGAGCCGCGACACCGGCCCCCGCGTGACCGCGGTGAGCGATTGCCTCGCCGCCGACCTCCTCTCGCGCTTTTCGTCCGCGCAGGTCGAGGTCCACGTGAAGAACATCACGAGCGACCTTGGGATCCCCACGTTCGCGGCGGTCTCGGACGACGCCCAGCTCCGCGACCCCGCCCTCCTCACCATCGGGATGGGGACACACACGAGCGCGCGGATCGCGCTCCTCCGGGCCCTCACCGAGGTTGCCCAGAGCCGCCTCACCCAGATCCACGGCGCCCGGGAGGACACGGACACCGCGGACCTCAAGAGGAGGGCAGGGTACGAGAGGGTGCGGAGGATGAACGCGTACTGGTTCGACGGGAGGGCAGAAATCCCGTTCGACAGCGTCCCCTCCTGCGACACGGACGACTTCCTCTCCGACATCAGGGTCGCGCTCGATCGGGTACGGGGCGCGGGGCTGGAGAGGGTCATCGTCGTCGACCTCACGCGCCCCGAGATTGGGGTCCCGGTCGTCCGCGTCATTGTCCCCGGGCTCGAGGTCTTCGCCATGGACCCCGAGAGGATGGGGGAGAGGTGCCGTGCCGCGCGGAATCGTCGTCTTCCTCGGCCCCAGCTGTGAGAGGGAGACCGCGGAGCGGATCCTCCCGGCGGAGTTCCGCCCGCCCGCGGCGAGGGGGGACATCGCGGCCGCCGCCGGGAGCGGTGCCCAGGTTATCGCGCTGATCGACGGCGTCTTCTTCCAGGAATGCGCGGTCGGGCACCGCGAGATCCTCTCCGCCCTCTCGCGGGGCATCCGGGTCATCGGTGCATCGAGCATGGGTGCACTCCGCGCGGCGGAGCTCGACACGCTCGGGATGGAGGGGGTCGGGCTCATCTACAGGCTGTACAGGGACGGGACCCTCGTCTCGGACGACGAGGTCGCGCTCGTCTACGATCCCGAGACCTTCGCGCCCCTCTCCGAGCCGCTCGTCAACATCCGCTGCACCCTGCGCAGGGCGAGGGAGTCGGGGATCCTCTCCCGGGACGAGGCGAAGGTACTCCTCGAGTCGGCGCGGTCCCTCTACTTCCCCGAGAGGACGTACCCGCAGGTCTGCAGGCAGGCGGAGGGGAGGCTTTCTGCGGAGACGTGCCGGCGGTTCCTCGAGTTCGCGCGCGTGCACGCCGTGGACCAGAAGAGGGCGGACGCGATAGAGGCACTCGCCGTGGCAAGGGAGCGCGCGCGGGAGGCAGGGGTCCTCGGCTGAAAAATCGGCGGGGAATCGGGGGAGGGGAGGATCACGCGCTCTCCGGTTTCTTCGCGAAAGAAGACCGGATCTCCTCGAGTTGCTCTTCCTGCAGCCTGATGTTCATCGCCATGTTCCGGATGGCCATCGCGACGTCGTCCTCGCCCGGTTCCTCCTTCTCCCCCACGCGGTACGTGTTCTCGAGGATCCTGAGGAGGCGCTTGTTGATGTCGATGCTCCTGCGCAGGCGCCTGTAGTTCTGGATCATCTTCTCGTCGACGCCTGCCTCCCGGGCCATCCGGATGTCCGTCTCCATCACCCTCCGGCGTTCGAGCTGGGACTCTATCGCGTCGTAGAGCTCCCTGTGGGTGATGGGTTTCATGATGTAGTCCTCGATGTAGATGCCGTACTCCTGCGCCTCGCTCGGGGTGAGCTGCTTTGCGGTGAGCATCATCACGGGGATGTCCTTCAGGTTCGGGTCGTTCTTGATGCGCATCAGCGTCTCCCACCCGTCCATCGGCTCCATCATGATATCGAGCAGGATGAGGTCGGGCTTCACCGTCTGGAGGAGGTCGAGCGCCTCCTGCCCCCCGTACGCGGCGACGGTCCTGTAACCCCCCCGCTGGAGCATTGTAACGAAGATGTCGACGATGAAGGGACTGTCATCGATCACCATGACGGTGTACATGCCTAGAATGACCCCCCGATCTCGCCGGCGAGGACCTCGACGGACCGTGCACCCGCGGTGTGCTCAAAGCCCCTGTCCCCCACGACGACGACGAGGAGCTTCTCACCCGCGCCGAGGATCATGATGGACGTGGCCCCGCCGTGCACGCAGACGTCCTCGGGGGGTGCCATCCCGAGGATGCTCGATGCGGACTCCGCCGAGGCGAAGAGGGTCGCGCACATCGCGGCGAGCCAGGGCTCGTTGAAGTTCTTCTCCATCGACTGGCCGAGCATGATCCCGTCGCGGGAGACGAGTGCGCACCCCCTCACGCCGTCGATTGCCCGTATCTTCTCGATGTATGCCTTCACCTTTTCCTTCAGCATGTGTTCCCCACCCGCCAGAAAACCTCGTGAATCCCTTCCCATTCAGGGATGATCCTATCCAATTGTGTATTTTCCCTTCCGTGTTGATATGCCTGATCACGTGTTCCTGCCCGGCGGCCTCCCGCGCGGCAGGCCCGGGCCGCGCCCGATGGTATGTTTTATTACGCATCCCCGCCATACCATGTACAGCCCGGAATGGTGGTATTTTGGGTTTTGAACGGTAAAATACCAGCTTTTTGGGCGCGGGGAATGCACTTTTCCCCAAAGCAAGGACACGAGGGGCCATAGGGTAGCCTGGCCATCCTAGGAGACTGGGGGTCTTCTGACCTGCGTTCAAATCGCGGTGGCCCCATCACGATACTTTCTGGTGCGACGATGAGGTGGGATTCGCGCTGCGTCCCCTGCCTTCTCTCGCGCGTCGCGCTCGAGTGCAGGCTCTGCACCGCGAGCGAGGATCTCGCGGGGGAGGTACAGAGGGAATGCGAGGAGCTGCTCGCCGGGCTCGCGGAGAGCCCCCTCCCCCACCCGCAGGTCGCGAGCATCGTGCACCGGCACGCCTGCGAGAGACTCGGGTGCAGGGACCCGTTCGCGGCCCTCAAGGAGGAGAGCACGCGCAAGGCCCTCGAGGTGTGCAGGCGGGTCCGGCCACGGCTCGAGACGTTCCGTGACCTCGTGACCGCGAGCGTGATCGGGAACACCTTTGACTTCGGCGTCCTCTCCCACACGGTGGAGCCTGACTTTGCGCGTTTCTTCGAGGAGGAATTCGAAAAGGGGCTCACCATCGACGACACGGACAGGATACTCCCCCTCGCGGACCGCGTCGTGTACTTCACGGACAACTGCGGGGAGATCGTCTTTGACCGCCTCCTCGTCGAGTTCCTCTCCCGGAGGGGCTCGCACGTCACGGTCGCGGTCCGCGGGGAGCCGATCCTGAACGACGCGACGCTGGCAGACGCGCGCGCCGTCCACATGGAGAGGTACGCGGACCTCACCACCACCGGCTGCGGCGCCGAGCTCGGCGTCCGGCCCGAGTGCATGCCGCCGGAACTCGCCCGGGCGATGGAGACCTGCACCCTCGTCATCTCGAAGGGGATGGCAAACTACGAGTCGCTCTCGGAGTGCACGGGGCTCCCCCCTGTCGCGTACCTCATGGCGGTCAAGTGCGACCCCATCGCCGAGGAGGTGGGGGTCCCCCGGGGATCGAAGGTCGCGATCCTGCGCGGGGGGGACCGCGAGGGGAGAGGACGGAACCCCGACGCCTGAAAAAAAAAAGGTGCCGGCCACCTCACGCGGTCAGCGGGATGCGCGAGATGACCGCGAGGAAGACCGCGCCGAGGACGGCAATCGCGATCGCGGCCGCGAGGACGACCGCGAGGACGACGGCGATTGCCGCCCGCGCGTCGGAGAGCCCGTGGAGCTCGCGGACCCCCACGACGCCGGTGACGACCGACCAGATGATCCCCACGACGAGCCCGATCACGGGTATCCAGCCGAGGATGAACGCCGGCGTGAGGGCGTAGAAGACCGCTTTCACGGTCTGCCAGACGCCCTTCCTCCCGCCGGCGATGTACACGAAGGCGTGGAGCCAGAGGCCGAGGAGTGCAGCCGCGGCGAGGGAGAAGACGAGGACCGCGACCGTCGCGGGGACGAGGAGGAGGGGGTCGAAAACCGGGGCCCGGCCTGCGGAGGCGAAGGCGAAGGGGTGGACGAATATCTCGAGCGCGGTGAGGACAGCGCTCATCACGGAGTAGAAGGCGGCGAGGATGACCACGTACACCACGGTGTCCCGCACTGGTTCCTCCTTTGCCCTCCGGAACGAGAGCGTGGGGGCAAAGAGGAAACCGCGGACCTTGTTCGGGACGGACTCTCTCATAGTGCACATCTTTGAACCGGCCGAAATTTGAAGGTTCCGGAAAATCCCGCCGCCCTTTTTCCCAGGAACGCGGGGCCCATCCCGTTCCGCCGGGGGATGGAGGTATTTTCTCCTCGACTGCCGATACACTCTCATGGTCGAACTGGTGGGCCTCTCGTTCGGGTGGATCCTGATCATCCTCGGGACATTCTTCCTCGTCGTCGAGGCCTCGAACCCGGGGTTCTTCATCGCGGTCCCGGGGACAGTGATGATCATCCTCGGCGCGATGATACTCCTCGGCGTCGACGTCTTCTCCGGGCCGCTCGGGCTGGTGGTCGGAGTTGCCGCCGCGGTGTGCGTCTCGCTCTTCACGATCTGGCTGTACCGCCGGATCAACCCCGGGGACACCGTCCCCGTGACCGTGAGCCGCGACTCCCTCGTGGGGAGGGAAGGGCGCGTGGTCCGCCGCGTCGTCCCCGGCACGCTCTCGGGCAAGGTCCTCGTCTCCGGGCAGGAGTGGAGCGCCCGCAGCAGGAGCGGCGAGATCCCCGTGGGGGCGACGGTGAGGGTCGTCGAGGCAGAAGGGGTCCACGTCGTGGTCGAGGAGGTGAGGTGAGAGAATGGCAGTCGTCGAGACACTCGTGACTTTTTTCCTCATCATCGCGGTCGTGATCATATTTGCCCGCGGTGTCGTCATCATCCAGCCCTACGAGCAGGGGCTCTCGATCAGGCTCGGGAGGTACACAGGCCGGATGAATCCCGGGTTCCGGTGGGTCTTCCCCCTGATCACGAACGTCGTGAAGATGGACCTGCGCACGCAGGTGATGGACGTCCCCTCGCAGGAGGTCATCACGAAGGACAACTCGCCGACGAACGTGGACGCGATCGTCTACATCAGGGTGATAGACCCCGAGAAGGCCTACTTCGAGGTGGCGAACTACAAGATGGCGACCGTCGCGCTCGCGCAGACGAGCCTCCGCGGGATCATCGGGGACATGGAGCTCGACGAGATCCTCTACAACAGGGATGTCATCAACACCCGGCTCCGCGACATCCTCGACCGCGAGACAGACCAGTGGGGCGTCAAGGTGGAGAGGGTCGAGATAAAGGAGGTGGACCCGGTCGGCGCGGTCAAGCAGGCGATGACGGAGCAGACTGCCGCGGAGAGGGCGCGGCGCGCGGCGATCCTCCGTGCCGACGGGGAGAAGAGGTCTGCAATCCTCCGGGCGGAGGGGACGAAGAGGAGCATGATCCTCGAGGCGGAAGGCGACCGCCAGAGCAAGGTCCTCCGGGCGGAGGGGGAGCGGATCTCGCGGATACTCCAGGCGCAGGGGGAGGCCCAGGCGCTGCGCATCCTCTCGGTCGGTGCGCGGCCCCTCGACAGGAGGGCGATCACCGTGCTCTCGCTCGACGCCCTGAAGGCGATGGCGGACGGGCAGGCGACGAAGATTATATTCCCGTTCGAGGTCTCGGCCCTCATGAAGCAGGCGGCCCGGTTCATGGGCGCAACTGAGGAGGAGGTGGCGGGCGGCGAGCCGGAGCCCGCGGGCGTGCCCGGGGCCGACATCCTCGGGACGATCCCGACGGCAGAAGAGGTGAAGGAGATCCTCCGGGAGATGGACACCTCGGTGAAGACAGAGATCTCCGTCGAGGAGCTGAGGGATATCAGCAGGACGAAGAGGAAGACAGGGTCAGAGCTCGTGGAGGAGATAGAGAGGGACTCTTCGGCGGGCGACTGAACTGCAGGCGGGGGGAGAAGGGTCCATTTCAGACCTTCTCGACCGTGATGCGGACCCTGTCCCCCGCGCGGATCCCGTGGCCTTTCGGGACGTCGATGTTGAACCAGAGCGTCCCCGGCTCGTCCTGCGTCTTGTCCTGGGACATGATGCAGTCCTTCTCGTCGTTGATCGTGGCCACGAACTCGACGACGGACTCGAACTGGATAACCCTGCTCATGGGAAACGGGAGGAGGTCCCCCGGGCACTCCCCGTCACACCGACCGGGACGTCACCATCCAGGTCGTGCTGTTCGAGTAGCTCCACTTGATGATCGCGAGTTCCTGGCATATCTCGGAGAGGATCGCCATGTTGGTCCCGACCTCCTTGGGCGAGAGGCCGAGTTCCCTCGCGATGTACTTGGACTTGAAATAAATCTTCCCCTTTTCGAGACCCTTCTTGAGGTACTGGACGATCTTTTTCTGGGTCTCGTTATAGCACTGCCTGATATTGCGTGAATTCCTCACGTCAATTCACCTCTGCCGTGGTAGTCTAATACACTGTACCCCTATAAATAAATACCCATCGCCCCGGGTTCAAACAACTGGAAGAACAGGAGAGTTCTCCGGGATTCGACGAATTATAATGGATTTTTCGACAGACTCGCCGGGGCCACCCGCGGCTCCTAGCCCGGCATGCCCGTCTTCACGCGGGAGATCTTCGCGATGAGCCCCTCGAGGACTTCCTCCCTCATCCCTTCCACGAATTTGATGCTCCCGACGACGAGGTGCCCTCCCCCGGAGATCCCTGCCCCCGGGAGCTCCTCGCGGAGCTCGCGGACCATCTGGGGGATGTTCATCATCACGCCGCGCGAGCGGAGCACCGCGAAGTCCGGGCCGAACCCGATCGTGACGACGGGGGACCCGGCGTGCTGCTGGCAGAGCCGGTCGTGGACCTCGCCGGAGGTCTTTCCCGGCGGCGGGAAGGTGAACTTGTGGGCGTGGATCTCCACGTCGAGGAGGAAGAGCTCCGCGCCGTTTTCGAGCGTCCTGTGGCGCACGTGCGGGAGGCAGGCGTTCATCTGCTCCTGTATCGCGAGGTTCGCGTTCTCCACGAGGTGCGACACGAGCTTCCTGTGCCTCTCGGGATCGCCCGAGAGGTTGAGGACGTCCTTGATGATCTCGCGCCCGTCGTTGAAGCGGAGCCAGAACTGCTGGTAGTCGAGGGCGAGGGCGATGTCCCGGCACATCTCCTCGGTGTAAGTGTCCTTCACGAGGGCGAGGTACTTCGCGCGTTCCGGCGCCTCGCTCCTGTCCCCGACGCCCGCGACGGCGGGGAGGTGCTTGATGAGCTGTTCGACCTGCGGGTTGACGAGGCGCGCGATCTCCGTCCCGAGCATCCCCGCGGTGATGCCGAAGTCCCCGCCCACGTGGTAGGGATTCACGTGCCCCACGAGGTACTGGTCGACGACCGCGTCGGGGTGGTGGTGGTCGATGACCACCATGGGGATCTCGTACACCTGCGCAAGCTTCATCGAGGGGAGGTCCTCTTCCGTCGACCCGTTGTCCATCAGGATGACGAGCGGCATCTTCTGGCCATACCTCGCGTTGTCCTTCGTCGCGAAGTCAAGGTCCCTGATGATGTCCTCGATCTCGTAGAACGGCGCCTTCGAGGGGGCCCTCTTGAAGAGGAAGTAGTCCGCGTCGAAGTCCGCGCCCGACTCCCTCATGAGCGCGATGACCGCTTGCTCGATCGCGACCCCCGCGCAGATCCCGTCCGCGTCGGCGTGGTGGCGCAGGACGATGGGCTGGGACTTGAAGACCGCCTTCCGGATGATCTTCGCGATCTTCCGCATCTCGGGCTTGAGCCTCTCGAGGACGGGCGAGTCGATCAGGAGGGGGATGTCGGGGGGTTCCGAGCGGATGTCAAGCGCCCTCTCGATCCTCTCCCGGACGGCCTCCGCGTCCGCGCCGGCGAGGATCGTGAGGCTCTCGACCTCGATCTGGAGCTGGTTCTGGCGCATCATCACCTCGCCCACGATCCGGACCATGTCCCCGCACTCTGCCTCCGGGTAAGCCCGGACGCCCGCCTCCACGAATGCCGCCGCGTTCTCCGTCCCTGACTCGTCGACGATGGTGAAGATCGTCGGGCCGCTCGTCTGCTTGATCTGGGCTATCTCCCCCTCGATCCGGACGATCTTGCCCACCTTCCCGCCGAGCTCCGCGAGCCTGACGGCGGTCGACTTCTTCTCGACCATCTCCACGGTGTAGACCGGGAGGGTGACCTCCTCGAGGTCGATGTTCCCGTTGCTCCGGATATTGATGACCTTCACGAGGATGCTGTCCCGCTCCTTGTGGTGGGTGCGCACGTTGCTCTTGTGCACGAGTCCCTTGACCCTCTCGTTCAGCTGGACGAACGTCCCAAAACTCGCAAAGCCCTGGACCCGCCCGATGTACGTCTTGCCCACTTCCACGTCCCCGACGTCGCACCCGGGGCTCATGCGGTATACCTTGATATTCGCTTCCCTCATATCGACCAGCGGGCGGGCGGGAAATTACCCGCGGGAGCCCGCCCGGACTCCTCTCGCCATATGGATACGCGCGGAACTATTATGTACCTATGGAAAGGTACCGCGGCCTCCTCCCCATCAGACGCTGTCCCGGTAGTGTATCTCGATCATCTCGAGGTCGGAGGGGATGATCACCCTCCCCGCGAACCGGGCCTGGGCATCGCGGAGGTGGCCGGCAACCGTCGTGTACCGCGAGCTGATGTGGACGAGGGCAAGAGTCCTCGCGCGGAGGAACGCCGCTGCCTCCCCCGCCTCCCCCGCGGTCGAGTGGAGGACCTCCTCGGCGCGGTCCCGCTCGGAGTCGTCGTACGTCGCGTCGTGGATGAGGAGGTCCGCGTCCGACGCGATGTCGGCGATCCTCTGGTGCACCGGCCGCGTGTCGCCCGTGTACACGATCTTCCGCCCCGGCCGGGGCGGCCCCATCACCTCTTCCGGCCGCACCTCGGTCGATACCCCGTCCCTCACGATGCGGACCGTCTCCCCCCGCTGCAGCCTCCCGAAGAGCGGCCCCGGCGGGATACCGAGCGCGATCGCCCTCTCCCTGTTGAACCTGCCGGGCCGCGGGTCCTCGGAGAGGACGTACCCGAGGCCCGCCATCCCGTGCGCGGTCTCGAACGCCCTGACCGTGTACCCCTCGAACCGGACGACGGACCCGTGCCGGAGTTCGACGGGGACGACGGGGAACTTGATGTTGAACCGCGCGAGGCTCTTTACCGCGGACGCGACCTCGGCCACCCACTCGGGCCCGTAGATCGTGAGGGGCTCGGTCCTCCCCATGAAGGAGAGGGTCTGGGCGAGCCCGAAGACCCCGAGGAAGTGGTCCGCGTGCCAGTGCGTGACGAATATCCCGTCGACGAGGAACCCCGTCCGGGCCCTCATCATCTGCTGCTGGGTCCCCTCGCCGCAGTCAAAGAGGAGCGTGTCGTGCCCCCTCTTCACCATGATGCAGGAAGGGTTGCGGAACGGCGTGGGGAGGGCCGCGGCCGTCCCGAGGAAGTAGACGTGCAGTGTCTCGCCGCTCATCCGCGCCACTCCCGCACGGCCGAGAGGCTCCTCTTCCCCTCCGCGACCCCGCGCCCCTCGACGACGACGATGCCCGAGTACTCCCGGGCGACCGTCTTTCCCACGAGTTCCCAGTCGACCGTCCCCTCGCCGACCGGGAGGTGCTCGTCGGACTGCCCGGAGTTGTCGTGGACGTGCATGTGGGATGCCCGGGGGACGAGGGGGAGGAACTCCCGGACGAGCCCCACCGTGTGGGCATGCCCTATGTCGATCGTGATCCCGGCCCCCTCGATCCCGTCGACCATCCCGAGGAGTTCGCCCGGGTCACGGCAGAGGAACTCCCGCGCGCCGATCATGTTCTCGAGGCACGCGACCACGCCGTGGTCCCGGGCGACCTGCCCGATCTCGCGGAGTGCCTCCTTCTGCTGCGCCCACACGCGGTCCGGCATGATCTTGCCGACCGGGGAGACGTAGCCGGGGTGCACAGTGACGCGGTCCGTCCACTCCGCGGCCTGCGCGATGCAGCACGTCACCTGCCGGATGGATTCCCTCCAGATCGGGTGGTTGAGCGTCGCGAGGTTGAGGTCGGCGTACGGGGCGTGGACCGTGACACCTAGGTGCGTCGAGGAGATCGCCTCGTCGATGCGGCGCACGTTGCTCGGGACGTCCAGCCTGTAGCTCCCGTCCGCGACGATCT
The DNA here is from genome assembly GCA_030055515.1 of Methanolinea sp. Taxonomy (NCBI): domain Archaea; kingdom Methanobacteriati; phylum Methanobacteriota; class Methanomicrobia; order Methanomicrobiales; family Methanoregulaceae; genus Methanolinea; species Methanolinea sp. The sequence continues at coordinate 51,641 of JASFYI010000003.1, forward strand.
CCCACCCGTCGAAGCCCGCCTCCTCGATCCCGAAGATCCACGAGATGTCGTCCCAGACCTTCGAGGACGAGGAGAAGTAGACCCTGCGGCTCATGGATCCTCCGCGATCGCCCGCAGGAGGTCCCGTGCATCGCGCGCGAACTCCTCGAGGGTGCCGTCATTCTCGATGACGTGGTCTGCGTCGCGGATGGCGCGGTCAAGGCCCCACGCTGCCTCGCGGCGGTCGCGCTCCTCGAGCGCGAGGGGGTTTTCGTGGTCGTCCTCCCTCCCCCTCGCCGAGAGCCGCCGTGCCCGCTCGGGGAACGGCGCCGTGATCGCCACGAGGACGAAGCCGGGGAACGCCTCGCGGAAGAGCCGCACCTCGGCGTCGCCCCGAATCCCGTCGACGAGGACGACAGGTGATGCGGCCTGCCGTATCCTCGGGACGCACCTCCTCGCGATCGCGTCCATCCCCTCCTTCATGCGGAGCTGCTGGGCGACGGCCCCGAGGTTCCCGTCGGTCGGGGGGAGTCCTGCCCTCCGCGCCTCCTCGCGGATGACGTCGCCCATGACCACGACGGGTATCCCCATCTCCCCCGCGACGCGGGAGAATTCACCCTTGCCGCTCGCAGGATACCCAACGACCCCTATCACCTTCATAGACGACCTCCCCCGTCTCCCTCGTCCGGATCTTGATCGTCCTGCCGACCCTGACCATCCTCGCGGCGAGTGCCGAGAGGTCCCGAAACGAGAGCGGCGGGCGCGGACCCTTCGCCTCCTCGTGGGAGATGAACGGCTTGCCACGGACGACGGGGGCGAGTGCCCAGTCCTTCCAGAACCTCTTGTGCACCCCCTGCTGGAGGACGATCGTCGCCCGCGGGAGTTCCTTTTCTATCTCGAGGACCTCCCTCTCGTTGCCCCAGAAGACGGTGAGGACGATCTCGAACGAAGGGAGCCTCCCTTCGACGTGCGCCTCCCAGCAGAGCGCGATCGACCTCCGCACCTGCCGCGTGTAGTCCTCCTTGCAGACCTCGCCGTAGCCTTCCCACCTCTTCGAGTACCCTTCCCACCGCGTCTTGTAGTCGAGCGCGACGCGGTCGACGAGCCCTTCACCGAGGAGTTCCTCTATCGTCCCGGGAAAGTAGCCGTTCGTCTGGATGCCGACGAGGAGTCCCATCCCCCGCGCGGCGCGGGCGAGTGCGACGAGGGCCTCCCGCTGCATCGTCGGTTCTCCCCCCGAGAAGACCACGCCGGACACGAGGGGTCGGGCGCAGGCGATCTTCCCCACGACCCAGTCGAGGTCGCGCATGTCGCTCCCCGCCTGGATGGCGGCATTGTGGCAGTACGAGCACCGGAGCGGGCAGCCGCGGAGGAACACGGTGCACACCGCCTTCCCCGGCCAGTCTATAGTACTCGTGTCGACGAACCCGCCGAAATTCACCTGCACCCGCGTCACCGTGCGTACTATTGAACCGGGAAGTTTCATCAAGCTATGGTACCCTGCCCCGGCCGGCGGGAGCAGCGTTCCCCGGAATTTTCAATCCAGCTTGCAACAAGGAAAATCAATTTTAATTGTGGAGAGAACAAGCAAGATTTAGTCCCCGATTCAGAAAACAACCTTTTATCTTGTCTTTCTTCCCATGGGTACGCATGAGTCTCATCGACGACGCGAGGGCCGGCAGGATCACGGAAGAGATGCGGATCGTGGCGAGGCAGGAAGGCGTGACAGAGGACTTCGTCCGCAGGGGCATCGCCGGCGGGCATATCGTGATTCCCGTATCCCCCTACAGGGACGTGAAGATCTGCGGGATAGGCGAAGGGCTGAGGACGAAGGTGAACGCGTCGATCGGGACGTCCACCGACATCGTCGACGTCGAGATGGAGGTCGAGAAGGCCCGCCAGGCAGAGCGCGCGGGGGCCGACACACTCATGGAGCTCTCGACCGGGGGCGACTTCGTCGAGATCCGCAGGCGGGTGATCGAGGCGACGAGCCTTTCGGTCGGGAGCGTCCCGCTCTACCAGGCCTTCATCGAGGCAGCCCGGAAGTACGGCGCCGTCGTGCACATGAGGGAGGACGACCTCTTCCGGATCACCGCCGAGCAGGCGAGGATGGGCACGAACTTCATGGCCATCCACACCGGCATAAACTGGGAGACCGTGAAACGCCTCCGCAACCAGGGCCGGCACGGCGGGCTCGTCTCGAGGGGAGGGGCGTTCATGACGGCGTGGATGCTCCACAACCAGAAGGAAAACCCCCTCTACGCCGAGTTCGACTACCTCCTCGAGATCATGAAGGAGCACGAGGTCACCCTCTCCATGGGCAACGGGATGCGGGCCGGCGCCGTCCACGACGCGACCGACCGCGCCCAGATCCAGGAGCTCATCATCAACTCCGAGCTCGCGGACAAGGCCCACGCCGAGGGCGTCCAGGTGATCATCGAGGGCCCGGGCCACATCCCCATCGACGAGATACAGGCAAACGTCGTGCTCCAGAAGAGGCTGAGCAACCGGAAACCCTTCTACATGCTCGGTCCCCTCGTGACGGACATCGCGCCGGGCTACGACGACAGGGTCGCGGCGATCGGGGCCGCGCTCTCCTCCGCGTACGGCGCCGACTTCATCTGCTACGTGACCCCATCGGAGCACCTCGCGCTCCCCACCCCCGAGGAGGTCTACGAGGGGGTGATCAGCGCGCGCATCGCGGCGCACGTGGGCGACATGATCAAGCTCAAGAAGAGGGACGCGGACCTCGAGATGGGCCACGCCCGCCGTGACCTCGACTGGGAGAGGCAGTTCCAGATCGCGCTCAATCCCGAGAGGGCGCGGCGGATCCGCGAGGAGCGCATGCCCGCCGACGCGGATGCCTGCACGATGTGCGGGGACTACTGCGCACTCAAGATCGTGAACCGGCACTTCAGCTTCTGAAGTTCAGCTTCCGGGGGATTGCCCCGGCCGGGGCTCCTCCCCCTCACTTCTCTGCCTCTGAGATCGCGAGCTCGTACATCCAGTCGAGGAGCCTTGCGCACTCCTCGGGCCGGCACTCGAGGTCGCACGCGATGCACGGGACGAGCTCGTCCCCCGCGAGGAGGAGGGACGGGTCAACGGGGCAGCGGACCGCCCGCAGGACGAATGTCTTTATCCCCTCCTTCCTGAACTCGACGCGCTCGACGAGTCCCTCGTCGAGCAGCTTCTTGACGAGCCGCGAGCACTTGCGGCTGTCCACGTCGAGGATCTTCCAGAGGTCGCTCTGGAGGACTCCCTCGGGGTGGGACTGGATCACCCGGAGCGCATCTTCGGGGGTCTTCGTCATGTCTCGGACTGCCCGTTCCCGCGTGCTCACGCCTGCGGCTGGATGGAGAGGATATTGTTGCCGCGGATGACGACGGTCCCGAGGGTTCTGCCCCGCACGTTATTCACGTACTCCGTGGTATCATCCATGTGGATGTTGAGGTACTCGTCGACGGCGACCAGTTTCCCGTGGAGTTTCCGCTGGTCGTCCTTAATCTCGACGATTATCCTCGAGTCCACGAGAGAAAAGACCTTCTTGATTGGCAGTACGATACCGTTCACCATCTGCCACTTAGTGGTGACTGCCGGTATTTATTGGTTGTCGAGCGTCTCCCCGCGCGCGGGGAAAAACGGGGGGAGAATCCCGCCCGATTCACTCCCCGATGGGGACCCAGCGGTCTCTTAAGGTCTTTTCGACCGAGGGGAGGGTCGTGTACTCCATCTCGGAGAGGGAGAGCCGGTGGGGCTCGAACGGCCCATGCGCCCGGAGGACGTCGGAAAGCTCGTTGCACCGGGCCCTCACCCTGTCGAACGCGGGGTCGTCGAACATGTCGGCGGGGCCCACGAGCTTCCCGTTGGAGACCTGGAAGCCGAGGCAGACGACGCGCGGGGGACCGTCGAAACGCGTGCAGTTCGCGTCCGGCAGGCCGACCGGCATGAGCGGCCCGTGGTGCGATCCCCTCATCCACCCCGCGACGATGACGGGGATCGAAAACGGCTCGAGGATCTCCCCGACGGCCGGCAGCCCGCTCTGCCCTCGGACGATCATGACGGGGTCGTCCTTGCCGACGTACTTGCCCGCGATGAGGGAGAGGCGCTGGGTGCTCGTCACGGCCGCGATCACGCCGTCCTTCCTCCGGACGGACTTCACGACGTACCGCGACGGTGCGCCGATGTAGGCGAGGAGGCTGTAGGCCTCTTCCGGCGTCCTGAACTCTATCTTCCTCTTCTCGATGACGTCGTGGACCTCGAAGACGAACCCCTCGTGCATCGCGGGGTCTATGACGAGCCCCGCCGTGTTGAAGGGATCCGCGAAGATCTTGTAGAGGTAGAAGTTCCACGCGCCGGGCTCTGTCTTGTCCGCCATGAAGAGGAGGACAGGGTCAGAACCGCGCTCCTCGAACTCCATCTCGGCGACGCCGGGTCCCATGCCCTTCACGTTCCCCGAGAACGCGTCCGAGAGGATGTCCTGGCCTGCCCCGTAGAGCTTCATCTCCTTTGCCATTTTCGCGCATTCCTTGAACACCCTCCACGCGAGCGCGTGGATCTCCTCGTTGTCCACGCCGCGCGTGTGGACCATCACGAGCTCGAGGTCGTCCCCGCAGTGGGTGACGAACGAGTCGGTGAGGACCTTCCCCTCCTCTTCTTTGAGCATCTTTGCAGCCTTCTCGAGGATGACGGGGTGCGTGCGGGAATGCCCCGGGAAACTCCCGATATCCGCCTTGATCAGGGAAATTGTCGTCTTCGGCATGAGTACACCACTGGGTTTTTCGGTAATCGCCCTAGAGGGTTTTTGGTATTCACCCTAGAGGTAAGGGCACGGAATGTAAAAATGTGCGCGAACCGGATGCCCCTGCAACCCCTTTTAGCCGGCGTTGCCGGGAGCCCGCGGCCTGCCGTCGCCCCTCTCCTCGAGCGACTCGTAGGAGATCTCGAGCACGCCGTGCCGGTAGGTGACCTCCTCGGTGCCCGCGCGGGGCGGCGGGACCCTCGCCGTCGCCCTGTAGTGCCTCCCCGCCTCCTTCCCCCAGACAAAGACCCTGTTTCCCCTGAAGAGGACGTGGATCTTCTCCGGGGAGAGGCCCGGCATCTCCGTGACGAGGAGGACCCGCCTCCCGAGCCTGTGGACCTCTATTCCGGGCTCCGTCCCCGCACCCCGCGCGTGCCGGTGGTGGGGCGGGTACTCCCCGCCCGGGGAGACGAAGACGTTCACCCCGATGAAGACGGGCTGGATCCTCCCCTCCCGGGCGGCCGCGAACAGCTGCTTCATGATCTCCTCGAGTGTCCTGCCGGGTTCGTCCTTCCTTTCCGCCATGCCTTCACCCTTCCCTTCTACCCTGTCCGTGGGGAAAGGGGGAATTGACCGGTCCCCCGGGCCGTGGTCTTTTAAGCCTTCAGTTCCTGCTCGAGCTGGTGCGTGAGCCTCTTTATCTCGTTCCAGTCCTTCTTCCTCGCGAACGTCGCCTTCCGGAGCGGTTCCGTGTCGTAGGTTTTCCCCGTCCTTATCTCGGCCTGCCTGAGCGCGGCGACCGCGTTCTCGAGAATGGCCCTCTGCTCGGAGTTGTAGAGGATCTCCCACGCCATGCGCTCCGCGGCCTCGAGGCTCTCCTTGTCCATCGAGCCCTTGACCTTCTTGAGCGCCTCGTCGAAGTGTTTCCGCGAGATCCTCACGTTCACGACGGCGTCGGAGATCTCCTGCTCGCTTTTTTCCCCCATCACGCTGATGAACTCCCGCATCGCGCAGAGCTTGGCCTCGCGGACGAGGGCCTCGATGTCCGCGCCCACGTAGCCCTCCGTCTGCGCGACGAGCTCGTCGATCTTCACGTCCGCGGTGACGAGGTTCCCCTCGGTCCCGAGGTACACCTCGAAGATCTTCTTCCTGCCCTCGGCGTCCGGCGGGGGGACGTAGATGTGCCTCTCCATCCTGCCCGGCCGCATCAGCGCGGGGTCGAGCATGTCGGGCCGGTTCGTGGCGCCTATCACGGTGACGTTCTTGAGCTCTTCGAGGCCGTCGAGCTCGGTGAGGATCTGGCTCACCACGCTCTCGGTGACGTGGGACGTGCCCGCGTACATCCCCCTCTTGGGGACGAGCGCGTCCACCTCGTCGAAGAAGATGATCGAGGGCGCGGCCTGCCTCGCCTTCCTGAAGACCTCGCGGACGCCCTTCTCGGACTCGCCCACCCACTTGGAGAGGAGTTCGGGGCCCTTGACCGAGATGAAGTTGCACTCGCTCTCGTTCGCGACGGCCTTGGCGAGGAGGGTCTTGCCCGTCCCCGGCGGGCCGAAGAGGAGGATGCCCTTGGGCGGCTTGGTCTTGAGCTTCTCGAAGACCTGCGGGTACTTCAGGGGCCACTCGACGGCCTCGCGGAGCTCCTGTTTCACGTCGTCGAGTCCCCCGATGTCGTTCCACGTCACGTCCGGGACCTCGACGAGGACCTCGCGCATCGCGCTAGGCTCGACGTGCCTGCGCGCCTCGTCGAAGTCCTCCCTCGTGACCTTGATCTGCTCGAGGACATCTGCCGGGATCTCCTTGTCGAGGTCGAGCTTCGGGAGGACCTTGCGGAGGGCGTGCATCGCCGCCTCCTTCACGAGGAGCGCGATGTCCGCGCCGACGAAGCCGTGCGTGGTCTCCGCGTAGTCCTCCAGGCGGACGTCGTCCGCGAGCGGGACACCGCGCGTGTGGACCTGGAAGATCTCGAGCCTCCCCTTCTTGTCGGGGATCCCGATCTCTATCTCGCGGTCGAACCTCCCGCCCCTCCGGAGCGCCGGGTCGATCGCGTCCGGGATGTTCGTCGCCGCGATGACGATGACCTGCCCCCTCGTCTTGAGGCCGTCCATCAGGGAGAGGAGCTGGGCGACCACCCTCCTCTCCACCTCGCCCTTCGTCTCCTCCCGCCTCGGCGCGATGGAGTCTATCTCGTCGATGAAGATGATCGCGGGGGCGTTCTCCTGCGCCTCCTCGAACACCTCGCGCAGCCTCCCCTCGCTCTCCCCGTAGTACTTGCTCATGATCTCGGGGCCGGATATCGAGATGAAGTGCGCGTCGACCTCGTTTGCCACGGCCTTCGCGATCAGCGTCTTGCCTGTTCCGGGCGGGCCGTAGAGGAGGACACCTTTCGGCGGGTCTATCCCGAGGCGCTCGAAGAGCTCGGGGTGTCGGAGGGGCAGCTCGATCATCTCCCGCACGAGCTCTAGCTCGCGCGAGAGGCCGCCGATGTCCTCGTAGTGGACGTCGGTCACCTCGCCCTTCTTCTTCTCCTCGGGCTGGTAGGGCGTCTCCCTGAGCTCTATCTGGGTATCCTCGGTGACAATGGCGATCCCCTTGGGGGTGACCTTCGAGATGACGAGCGTGAGCGGGTTCCCGATCACGTCGACCCGGACCGTCTGGCCCTCCATGACGGCGCGTCCCCGCAGGATCCTCGAGAGGTACTGCTCGCCGCCCACGAGCCGGATCGGCTGGGTGGGGTTGATGACGACCTTCTTCGCGTACCCCACCTCGACCTTCCGTATCTTGACCCGCTCGTCGACGCCTGTCCCCGCGTTGCTCCTGATGGTACCGTCGATCCGGATAATCCCCTGGCCGGTGTCCTGGGGAAACCCGGGCCAGACGATCGCGGTCGCCTTCTTCTTGCCCTGGATCTCTATCGCGTCGCCGGAGACGAGGCCGAGTTTCCGCATCGCCTCGATGCTCAATCGGGCAATGCCCCTCCCCGCGTCGTCCCTCGCCGCCTCCTTCACGATGACTTCTATCGTATCGGATTCTGCCATGTTCAAGGACTCCTGGTGAGAATCGGTTCCAAAGTTTACTTAAAGTTAGTGTATTGTTATATATAAATATTTCTATCATGTCGCCTGCCGGGTTCACCCGCAGGGGCATGCCTGCCGGGCTGGCCCGCCGCGGGTGCCCCTGGCCCCCTCGAGTCACCACCCGCAAAGGCAATGCCCCCCGCGACCATAGTACGTGGGGATTACCCATCGGGTGAAGCGAGAGGGGCACCATGCTGGACATACGGTTCGTGAGGGAGAACCCGGAGGCGGTCCGCGCGGACCTCCGGAAGAGGGGCAGGGGAGACGACGCGTGGATGGTCGACGACCTCCTCGAGAAGGACAGGAGGGCGAGGACCCTCAAGGCAGAGATCGACAGGCTGCGGCAGAGGCGCAACACCATCTCCCGCGAGATCAACGAGGCCCGCAAGGCGGGCAGGGACACGCGCGACCTCCTGCAGGAGGCCTCCCAGCTGCCCGGGAAGATAAAGGAGCTCGAGGGTACCATGGATGAACTCTCGGGCGAGATCAGGAGGATCCTCATGCGACTCCCGAACATCCTCCACGAGAGCGTCCCGGTCGGGAAGGACGACTCGGAGAACCTCGAGGTCCGGAGGGTGGGGACCCCGCGCACATTCTCCTTTTCGCTCCGGAACCACGGCGAGCTCGCCGCCGAGTCCGGGTGGGCAGACTTCGAGAGGGCCGCCCGGGTGGCGGGGGCCGGGTTCTACTACCTGAAGGGGAACCTCGTCCTCCTCGACCTCGCGCTCCAGAGGTTCGCCGTCGACCTGCTCGTCGGGAAGGGCTTCGTCCCCGTGATCCCCCCCTACATGATGAACCGCGCGTCCTACGAGGGCGTGACGGACCTCTCGGACTTCGAGAACGTCATGTACAAGATCGAGGGGGACGACGCATACCTGATCGCGACGAGCGAGCACCCCCTCTGCGCGATGTACCAGGACGAGATATTCGAGGAGAAGGACCTCCCGCTGAGGCTGTGCGGGATCTCTCCCTGCTTCCGGAGGGAGATAGGGTCCCACGGGATTGACACGAAGGGGCTCTTCCGGGTCCACCAGTTCCACAAGGTCGAGCAGTTCGTGTTCTGCCGCCCGGAGGACTCGTGGGAGATCCACGAGGAGCTCCTCGCGAACGCCGAGGAGATGTACAGGAGGCTCGGTCTCCCCTACAGGGTCGTCTCGATCTGCACGGGCGACATCGGGACGGTCGCGGCGAAGAAGTACGATATCGAGGTCTGGATGCCGAGGGAGGAGAGGTACCGCGAGGTCGTCTCCTGCTCGAACTGCACCTCGTACCAGGCTGTGCGGCTGCGGATCCGCGTCCGAGACCCGAGGGACTTCGAGGCGAAGCGGTACGTGCACACCCTCAACTCGACGGCGATCGCGACCTCGCGGACGATACGGGCGATCCTCGAGAACTACCAGGAGGAGGACGGGAGGGTCGCGGTCCCCGAGGTCCTGCGGCCGTACATGAACGGGGCGGAATACCTCTGATGCCCCTCCCCTCACACCCGGATGATCTCCCTCTCCGTCACGATCACGTCCATGGAGACGTCCCTCTCGTCGGCGGGGATCGCCTCGACCTCCTGGCAGGAGAACGCGATGCCGATCTTGCGCATGTGGGGGTTCCTTGAGAGGAAGCGGTCGTAGTAGCCCGCGCCGTACCCGAGCCGGTGCCCCCGCCTGTCGAAGGCGATCACGGGCACCACCGCGACCGGCACGCACAGGGGATCCGCGGGGATCTCGTGGCCGATCGGCTCGGGGACCGAGAAAGTGCTCGGGGAGAGGTGCGCGGGGTCCCGGAGGAACGAGAGACGGAGCGTCCTTCTCTCCCTCTCGATGATAGGGACGACGACGGCCTTCTCCCCCGAGAGGAGGGCAGAGATGAGCGGGCCTGTCTCCACCTCGGGCGGTTTTGATGCGTAGAGGAGGACCGGTTCCTGCCCGTCGAGGAGCGATTCGACCCTCTCGCATATTACCCGGCTGAACTCCCTCCGTTCCTCCGCGGAGAGGGCCGCACGCGCCTCCCTCGCCCTCGCCCGGAGCACCTCCTTTTCGGTGCACATCCCTGCACGTAAATATCGTCTCCCGGCGAGGATTAAGGGTGCGGTCTCTCCTGCCGGGGCACGGGAACGGCCCCGGGCCGCGGTCGCGCGCGGGGAAGGTCCACGAAAAGCCTGATGTGCAGGGATCGTCCCACCCTCCCACATGGAACTCGACCGGCTCAGGGAGATGGAGAAAGAGGATCTCCTCTCCTACCTCGAATTCCTCCTCTGGCACTACAGGGTCGTCGATGCCTTCTGGTTCATCTACGTCGCAGAGGAGTTCGGCCAGCCCGCCGCGGAACGGATCAACGAGAAGGTCTGGGGGAGGGTCGCGGGGATGGCGGCCCGCGACCTGAAAGGGCGTTTCTCGATCCGCGAGGGGGGCCTGCGGGGTTTCGTCCGCGCGCTGCGCCTCTTCCCGTGGGCGCTCATCGTCGGGTACGACATCGAGGAGGGGGAGGGCACGGTCTCCATCCGGGTCCCGCACTGCCCCTCGCAGGAGGCGAGGCTCCGGCGGGGACTCGGCGAGTACGCGTGCAGGGAGATGCACAGGGCAGAATTCACGGGGTTTGCCCGCGAGATAGACCCGCGGATCAGGGTCGAGTGCATCTTCGCGCCGCCGGATCCCCACCCCGGTGACATGTTCTGCGCCTGGCGCTTCACGCTGGACGAGGACAGGGGCCCGCCGAGCGGGTGACAGGGCGAAAAGGGACTGTCCGATGGCATGGTTCCTCCTCGCGCTCGCGGGTGCACTCGCGCAGGCGGCCTACTCGGCAGGGGCAAAGTCCCTCCTCGCCCGGTTCCACCCTGCCCGGCTCGCCGGGGGGACCTTCCTTGCGGCCGCACTCGCCCTCGCCGCGATCTCCCTCGTGAGGGGCATCCCCCCGGTCGCCCCGGGGTTCCCGGCCGCGGTCCTCGCCACGGTTGCGATCAACGCGGCCGCGACAGTGCTCTTCTACAGGGCGCTCTCGATCTCCGACCTCTCCCTCTGCCTCCCCATGCTCTCGTTCACCCCGGTCTTCCTCGTTTTTACGGCATTCGCGATCCTCGGCGAGACCCCGAGTCCCGCCGGTTCCGCCGGGATCTGCCTCGTCGTCGCCGGCTCGTACCTGCTCGGGGTGCACGGGACCGGCAGTCCGGGGAGGGCGTGGACCGCCCCGTTCCGGGTGCTCTCCTCGGACAGGGGCGTCCGGTACATGCTCCTCGTCGCGTTCCTCTACAGCATCTCGGTCAACTACGACCGCCTCGTCGTCGCGTACTCTGACCCCGTGTTCGGCTCCGCCGCCGTCTACGGGTCGCTCGCCTGCATCTTCGTCGCGTGGGAGATCGCGCGGGCAATTGCCGGGCGCGGGAGAGGGACGCCCCGTGCCACCCGCCGCGGCGTGCGGGAGTGCGGGGCGCTCCTCCTCCTCGGGATGGTCCTCGTCGTGGAGGCGGTCGCGGTCAACACCGCGTACACGCTCTCGCTCGTCCCCTACGTCATCGCGGTGAAGAGGCTCTCGGTCCTCTTCGGAGTCCTCGCGGGGGGTTTCCTCCTCGGGGAGGAGAGTCTCGTGCAGCGGGGGGCCGGGGCCGCGGTGATGGTCGCGGGCGCGGTCCTCATCGTTCTCGGCGGCTAGCGGCACGGCACGGGTGGACGGTGAAAAGTGGGTATACCCCCGACCAGATTCGAACTGGTGTCGCCGGATCCAAAGTCCTGCATGATTGACCGCTACACCACGGGGGTTCTCGCACGTTGCATACCGGTCGCCTCGCCGGTATGTCCTCTCATCTTTTCACGTTCCCTGCTATTAAATCCCACTTTGGAGCCCGCCCGGGTACGCGGGGAGGATGTCCCTTTCAAAAACTACGGGGGATTTTTATAATCCCCCGTGTCATCCAGTTATGAACGCAACAGGAGATCTCCGATGGCATCACTTTCTGCACGCGCAGCCCCTTTTCTTCTCGTGGGTGCACTCGCGGTGGTCGCACTCGCCGGCCATGGAACCGCGATGATCGGGGGAGGGACAGGGTACTTCGAGATCACCTCTGTCCCCTCCGGGGCGAGCGTGTTCTTCGACGATACGTACAGGGGGACGACACCCGTCACCATCCCGGTCTCGACGACGGGGAATCCCACCCACACCATCCGCGTCACGAAGACAGGGTACATGGAGTGGACCACGGTCCACGAGGGTAACCCGTTCGAGGGCGAGACGATCCACATCAGCGCGACACTTATGCCCATGCCGGGCGGCGCGAAAGGTTACTACAGGATCACCTCGAGCCCCTCGGGCGCAGCGGTCTACTTCGACGACACCTACAGGGGGACGACGCCCGTCACCGTGGAGGTTTCCACCACGGGGACACCCGGCCACACCGTGAGGCTCGTCCTCTCCGGGTACCAGGAGTGGACGAGCTACCAGCCCGGGAACCCGGGGGAGGGCGAGACCATCGCCGTGAACGCGTACCTCCAGCCGCTCCAGAGCTACGGCAGCATCACGGTCACCTCGTCGCCGTCCGGTGCGACGGCCGTCCTCGACGGTGCGCAGTCGATGGTGACACCCTGCACGTTCCACAACGTGGTCCCGGGCACCCACACCGTCCAGGTGACCAAGCCAGGGTACCAGGCGTGGAGCACGACGACGACCGTCGAGGCAGGGCGCAACACGCAGGTCTTCGCGTCGCTCTCGCCGGTTGCGCCGGCGCCGGGCTCGATCTACGTCACCTCGGTTCCCTCGGGCGCGGGCGTCTACGTCGACGGGACGTACTACGGGCCCTCCCCCCAGCTCGCGTCAGGTCTCTCGCCCGGGTACCACGAGGTCCGGATATCCCTCTCCGGGTTCCAGGACTGGGTGGGGAACGTGATGGTCAAGTCGGGGGAGACGACGCGGATCTCCCAGGCCCTCTCGGTCACCCCGACGCCCTCCCCCGTCGCGGGCACGGGGTCGCTCTCTGTCCAGTCCAGCCCGCCCGGTGCGAGCGTGTACATCGACAACGAGTACATGGGGATCACGCCGCTCGTCGTCCACTCGGTCGCGCCCGGGATGCACACGGTCCTCCTGACCCACCCCGGGTACGCGGACTGGAAGGCGAGTGTCCAGGTCCAGAGGGATGTCCAGACTCCCCTGGACGCGACGCTCTCCCCCGCGGCACCCACGGCGATGCCGACGAAGTCTCCGCTTGCCGCGCTGCTGGCCGTGCTCGCGCTCGCCGCGTGCGCCCTCGCTCCCGCCGCGGGGCGACGCCGGGGGTAAGAACCCCAAAGAAACTCTCCCTTTTTTTCCCGCCGCGGCGCGGGGACACGGCGATCCGGGAGGACCGGTCCCGGAAAAGGACGGGATAAAAGGGCTTTAGCCCCCTCACACGAGGGGGAACTGCTCGGGCGGTATCGGCTGGACCGCGTGGACCCACCACGAGGCCGGCGGTTCCCAGTCGATGAACGTCATCGTAAAGCCCCTGTGCCGTGCCCCCGAGAAGACGGCGGGGAGCGTCCACCTGAAATGGCCCGTCGTGGTGGCAAACGACCTCCCCGCGGGATCCCAGCCCTCCCCGGTCATGATGTAGACGTCGTAGATCCCCGGCGGAACGACCTGGTCGAACCGCTGCGCGTACCCCTTCGCCACGTACACCGCGAGGACCGCTCCCCGCTGCCGCTCCGGCGCGAGGGCGACGACGACGTCGGACCTGCCGCGCGTGTTGTCGACGGCGAGGAACTGGCCGCCCTGGTACATGGCACCCCTGAGGAGTGCCTGGCCCGCTCCCCTTGTCCCGCGGTTCCTCGCGGCCGCCTCGAGGAAAGGCTCGACGACGGCCGAGAGCGCGCGGTCGAGCGCCATCGCCCTCTCGTAGTCGGCGATCGCCTCGTCGTAGTGGCCGAGCGCCGCGTACGCCTTCCCCCTGTTGAAGTAGGCCCGCGCGAACCCGGGATCGAGTGCGATGGCGCGGGAATAGGCATCCACGGCAGCATCCCAGCGGAGCTGGCTCGCGTAGGTGCTCCCGAGGGCGTTCCACCCCGCGGCTGTCCCCGCGGGTGCCTCGCCGCCCCCTCCCTGCGCCTCTCCCGCCGCGGCCTGGACGAGGGCGGCCGCGAGGAGGAACGCGAGCATGACCAGCAGGTGCGCGTTCGGCCTCAGTGCGGTGGCATGCATCCTGACATCTCCCGTACAGGAATACGCGGGCCCCCATTTAATACCCTCCCGGTCCCGCGGTCCGGGTATGGAGGGGAGGCGTTACGTCCCGGCCCGCCGTGCCCTGCAGGGGAATGCAACCCATGTACGCGATGTGCCACGTCCTCTCGGGCGCAATGCTCGGGTCGTACCTCTCCGCCCGCAGGGGGGAGAGGAGGCTCGTTCCCGCGGGCATCGCCGGGTCGGTCCTCCTAAACCCGATCGCAAACCCGCCCGGACTTGTCCTCACCGGGACGGTGGGGTACGGGAGGATCTCTTTGCGCATCCTTTCCGCGGTACCCGTCCTTTGCTGCGCCTCTGGATCGTCGGGGGTTTTTCCGAAGACCACCGCACCTGTCCTGCCGTAAGTTAGCCGCAGGCACGGGAGTTTCCCCCAATGAGATCGCGCGGGGGAGCGCGCGGGAAAAACCCCTCAGAGACTGACGGGCTGCCGTGAGAATCCCCGGAGTCCCCCCGGGAATGACCGGGCGGGCGGGAAAACCGGGAACTTTTTTTTGAGTGGTGCCTCAAGGATCCGGTATGGAACGACCGGATACCGCTGCCGTGGGCAGCGCGAGGATTTTCGCCCTCTTCGCCCTCGCGCTCGTCTCCCTCGCCGTCCCCGCCGCCTCCCTCTCGATCACCGCCCGGCCGGAGGCGATCCAGAATGGTCACCCCGTCACCGTGGAGATCACCGGGCTTCCCGACGGGGCCCGGTTCTCTCTCCTCGTGGAATCGGTGTACAGCGTCTCCCCGAACACCGAGTTTTACTTCCAGATGAGCCAGTTCGAGATGCCGTTCACTCTCGCGAAAGGGAACATCACGGCCACGCTGGAAGGGACCTCGCAGAACCGGCTCGAGGTCAGGAAGGGCGATACCATCGTGGCGGTGTCCGGGAAATCGACAGATGGGAGGTTCACGACGACGAAGACCCACGACGTGACCGCGGGAACGTACGATTACTTCCGGCTCTCGGGAACGACTCTCCCCACGGCGCGGACGATCGTCGCGCGCTTCCAGGTGACGGGCACGAAGAAGGGGCCGGAAAACTCCCGGATATGGTTCGTGGTCGATGGCCTCCCGTCCGGCACGGTGACGGTCGCGGCCGTCGTGGACGGGGCAGAGGTCCTCCACAAGAAAATTCCCGTGGGAACCGGGAATGCCCCGGCGACCAACGGGACGGCCTCTTTCTCCTCTGCCGACGGGGTCGTCTCGGTGAGGGTGCCGGAAGGCACGTCGGTGAGCGTCCTCTCCGTTCCGGGACAGGGCGTGCGCGGGGACTTCCACGTCCTCGCGGGCCCCTACGCGATAGTCCCCTACGAGGCCGTCCTTTCGCCGGCGGGCGAGATCACCTTCGCGCTCCGCGGTGCCCCCCAAGCGAGGAACCCGGTTGTCGCGATCCTCTCGGGGGGCAACTGGACCCTCCTCCCCTCTGCGGTCGCGGGGAGCTCTGTCACCGCCCCGGCAGGGACGGGGGGTATCTACGCCCTCGTCGAGCCGGTCGGGGGTATCCTCGTGAAGAGTCCTGCGCCCGAAACGACCCCTCCCACGACAACGGTGACCACGCGCGAAACCCATCCCCCCGCGACACCGACACCCGCGCAGGGGGCAGGGCCGACACCCCTCGCGCTCGCCCTCGCGGTCGCCGGCGGGTTCCTCACCGCGGCACGCCTCTCCCGGCGTCCCCCGTGATGCTCCTCCCCCGTCACCGCGCCGACGCGAGCGTGCGGGAAAGGCCCTCCTCGAGGGTGTACGCGGGCTCCCACCCGAGGCACTCCCGTGCGCGCGAGATGTCCGCGACGGAGTGCCGCACCTCGCCAGGCCTGCCCGCGGCATGGACCGGCATGCCCCTGTACCCGGTGAGGGCGATGAGGATCTCCGCGAGCTCGAGGATGCGCGTCCCCCTCCCGGACCCGATGTTGAACACCCCTTCCGCGCTGCCCTCCATGGCGCGCACGTTTGCCCTCGACACGTCCCTCACGTACACGAAGTCCCGCGTCTGCTCCCCGTCGCCGTAGATGACGGGCGGCCTCCCGGCGCGGAGGTTCGCGATGAACCGCGGGATGACTGCGGCGTAATCCGAGTGGGGGTCCTGCCTCTCCCCGTAGACGTTGAAGTACCTCAGGGAGACCGTTTCAAGGCCGTAGAGGTGAGAGAAGACTCTGCAGTAGTACTCCCCCGCGCACTTCGCGACGGCGTAGGGCGAGAGGGGGTTAAGCGGCATGTCCTCCCTCTTGGGGACTCCGGGCAGGTTGCCGTAGACCGCGGCAGAAGACGCGTGCACGACCTTCCTCACCCCTGCCTCCCTCGCCGCGACGAGGACCGCGAGAGTCCCCGTGAGCGTGACCTCATGGCTCCTCGCGGGATCCGCGATTGAACCCGGGACAGAGACGTACGCCGCCTGGTGGAAGACACCGTCGGAACCCTCGAATTCCCTCTTCAGGAGACCGGCATCGAGGACCGATCCCCACACGAACCTGAACCGGGTGTTCCCTGTCAGGTTGCCGATGTTGTCGGCGCTGCCCGAGGAGAGGTCGTCGATCACGGTCACCTCGTGCCCGGAGGAGACGAGCTCCTCGGCGAGGTGCGACCCGATGAAACCCGCGCCGCCTGTGACCACGTACCGCATGCTCCGTCCTAGGTACATTTCTCTCTCCCGGGGATCTTATAGGGACCGGGGGAGCGGGAAGAGGACTCCCATTCCAACAGGGAATAGGGGACACCCGGGAATGGCCCGGGCACGGGCAATTGTGCAAGGTTAATGGTCTTGCCGGATGAGATCCCCGCATGGTCTCCCTCTCCGACATCAGGGCCGCGGCGAGGATCCTCGAGGGAAAGGTGATCCGGACACCCCTCGTTTACTCCCCCACGTTCTCGTCGATGACGGGGGCAGAGGTGTACCTGAAGCTCGAGTGCATGCAGAAGGCAGGCTCGTTCAAGGTGAGGGGCGCGACCAACCGGATACTCTCCGGGGACTCCGGTGTCGTAAAGAGGGGGGTAATAGCCGCCTCTGCCGGGAACCACGCCCAGGGTGTCGCCGTTGCCGCGGCCATCGCGGGGATCCCGGCCACAATCGTCATGCCCGAATGGGTCTCCCTCGCGAAACAGGAGGCGACGAGGGCGTACGGTGCAGAGGTCTTCCTCTCGGGCTGCAGCCTCGAGGAGAGCATCGAGGTGGCGAAGCGGATGGCGAGGGAACGGGACCTCGCCTTCATCCACCCCTACGACGACCCCCTCGTCATCGCCGGCCAGGGCACGATAGGACTCGAGATCCTCGAGGACCTCCCGGACGCCGGGTGCGTGGTCGTTCCCGTCGGGGGTGGCGGGCTGATCGCGGGGATCGCGACCGCGCTGCACGCACTCCGCCCGGAGATCCGCGTCATCGGGGTCCAGGCGGCCGCGTGCCCCTCGGCGAGGGAGGCCCTCGTTGCAGGCCACCCGGTCACCGTCGAGGCGCGGCCCACCGTCGCGGACGGGATAAGGGTCAAGAGGGTCGGGGAACTCGCCTTTCCCGTGGTGAGGGACCACGTGGAGGAGATCGTCCTCGTCGAGGAGGACGCGATTGTAGGAGCCGTGCTCGCGCTCCTCGAGCGGAAGAAGGTCCTCGCCGAGGGCGCGGGTGCCGCGGCCCTCGCCGCGCTCCTCTCGGGGGCAGTCCGGTTGGGGAGGGGGGAGAAGGTCGTGGTCGTGGTGAGCGGGGGGAACATGGACACGTTCCTCCTCGAACGGGTCATGAGGAAAGGGCTCTACGAGTCCGGGAGGATGGTCCAGGCCCGGGTCGTCCTCGGGGACGAGGGGTCCTCGCTCCCCGCGCTCCTCGCGATCGTGGCCCGGGAGGGTGCCGTCGTCACACGGGTCCACCATGAGAGGGGCGTTCCGGGGCTTGCTCTCCACCAGACGATGGTGACACTGGAGCTCGAGGTGAGGGGGCCCCTCCATCGAGCAAGGGTGATTGATGCGGTGAGGTCGTCCGGGTACCCTGTGGAACCCTTCCCGGAGGATGGGAGAGATCGACCTGGATCGAGCCCACGTGAATGGACGCGACCCTGTGGGCATCGTGCGGGGGGGCCCTGAACGAGAGTGTCCCCGTGATGAGGTCGAGCCGGTCGACGAGGCCGAGCACGATGACCATCATCTCCGGGTCGCAGAGGGCGATGAGGAGGTTGCGCCACGCCTCCTCGCAGAAGGAATCAGGTATCCTGCCGTGGACGCCGAGGCCGGATATGAACCGCGCGTGGGGCACCGCGCCCGAGAAGTACTCGGAGAACTTCTGGAAGCGGTACATCCTCCGCCACTCCCTCTTCCTCTCGACGACCTCCGGGGGACTCTGGCACTCGAATATCCTCATCCTCGGGTGGCGGCGGAAATTCACGAGTATTCCCTCGAGCTCCGGACCCTTCTCGAATCCCACGACGATCTCGGGGAGGAGGAGGTCGATCATCCGGATGTGGAATTCCTGTGCGGCGGGCTCGACGACCCATCCGGGCGAATCGGCGACGATGTACGCCGCGCCCTCCTCCCTCGCCTTCTCGCGCAGCCGGAGCGCTCCCGCGAGCTCCTGGACCATGTGGCCGCTCGGGGTCACGGCGCCGACGAACCTGAGGTGGGTGGCAAGGGGGGTCTCCGCGTTCCCCGAGTAGAGCGCAAGGCCGATCGTCGCCGGGGGGCCGACCGTGGACTGCCCGATGTCGCAGTCGAGGAACGCCGTGAGGGCGGTCGGCGCGAGGCGTGAGACCAGCCAGCGGCAGAATGTCGTCTTCCCCCTGTCGGCGGCTCCGACCACGTAGATCGTCGCACCCTTGCGATCCTTCACGAACCCAAGGATCTGCTCCCATTCCCCCGGGATGGTGATCCCCTGCTCCACGCGGCCTTCTCCCGTCGCACGTCCTCCTGGCCCTTTGAAAGAGGTGTGCCAGGGGATCGTGTAATCAAAAACGATATCGCTCTCATCCCATAAGAGCCTAGCGAGATGCGGGGATTCGGTGTGGTACGTCCCTGAACCCTGATCGCCGGGCAACGTCCGTGCGGGCAAAAGGACTGTCGAAATCGCTTTTTTCCGGGATATAAGTCAAATAACGAAAAATTTTGGAGGGAATTTCATTCGTCGCTTTATATTTTTCGCGCGGAATTTTCTGCCCGCTCGTCCCGGAGGGGGAAAGGACGCCGCATCTAGGCCCGAAATGATTACCACCTTATGATATAGCATTATGAAGTTTATGAAATGCGAACGCGGGTCCTTTCCCGGCGGGGAAAGGTCGAGACCGAATGCCGGCATGGGGCAACAAGGGGGACGCTGCGCGTGCAAAATCGCATCTCCGGGAAACCGGCGGGAATTCGCGGGGAGGGGGGCACCACTCGGGGAGCGAGCGGCTCACGATGCCTTCCTGTCCTCCTCCTTCCCCCTCTCCCTCGCGCTGTTCCCCGCGAGGGGGAAGTACTCCTGGTACACCCTCTTTCGCTCCTCGAGGTCGGTGTGCAGGTAGATCTCCGTGGTCTTTATGGAGGAGTGCCCGAGGTTCTCCTGGACGACGCGCAGGTTCTTCGACCGCCTATAGAGCTCGCTCGCGTAGCTGTGCCGTATCTTGTGGGGCGTGATCCCCTCGGGCGCGTACTTCCGGAAGATGTGCTGGACCGACCGGGGGGAGATGTGGCGGCCCATCTGCCCGGGGAAGAGGGGTCCCTCGATGCGGGAACCGATGAACTTGTCCATCTCGGCGAGCGTCTCGGGGTCGACGAAGACTATCCGGATCTTTCCCCCCTTCCCGCGGACCCTGATCGTCCCGTCCTCGAAGTCGATGTCCTCGATGTTCATGCTGCACAGCTCCGAGACCCTCACCCCCGTCGCGTAGATCGTCCGGACGATCAGCCTGTCCCGCGGGTCTTCGATGGACTCGATGAGCCGGATGACCTGGCTGTGCTTCAGGTACCGGAGTTCCTGCCCCTTTATCTTCGGGCGTTCCACGCCTATCAGGGGGTTCGTCCTGACTGCCCCCTGGGTGTAGAGGAAACGGTAGAAAGAGCTCAGCGTGGAGATTATCCTGTGGAGCGTCTTGGGCCTGTACGTGCGCCGGGCGTTGAGGAAGGAGAGGTAATCCTCGAGGAGTGCAGGTTCCACTTCCACGTCCGTCTCGGTCCGCGCCTTGGAGAGATCCTCCCAGTAGAAATCGATCTTCTTGGGATCGACGTTCCGCTTGAGCCAGACGAAGTAGGCAAAGTGCTTCACGACCTGCTCGTAGCTCTGGATGGTCCTGGGGGAGTAATTCCGCATTCTCAGGTAGTGACGGTACCTCCCGAGCCACTCCGAGAAAAATCCCCCAGGCATGTTCTATTCTTTTTTTGCTCGAATTATAAACCTTTTGCGCAGAATCTCCATTCTGCGCAAGCTCCCTCGCGGAATCCGGCCGCAGGACCGCTCCCCACGGAATCCCCCTGCCGGTACCACCTCCCCCGCCCCGCCGCGACGTCATTCCCCCGGTACTGGTCTCCCCCCGCCCGGGCGGGCCGTGCCGGTCACCGGGAACGCTCGTTAAGCACCGATTGGTACCCGCATGCCCGCAGTTTTTGCGGGGTGAGCCGTGGGGGAAAATCTCGAAAATCCTGCCCCTTTATTCCCACGATACCGCCCGATCTCGTCGAAGAATGATGAAAGGACATTGAACATAGAAATTCTTCGAAATTTCAGTCTAAATAGGATGGATGGTTCAGAACCGTGGAACATCACAGGAAACCCGGAGAAAACCCTTGCCACGTCCAGGATTTCCGAGGGTCGCACGGTGCCTAAGCCGCCTCAAAAAAGCGCGTGCCTCCCGCAAGCCCCGCGTGGACGCACCGGTTTTCATCCCGGCAGGATACCCCATGTCCCCCGCGAGTGAATGCACCGTTCCGCGAGAGAGAGGGGCGTGTCGGGCATGTGGCCGGGAAAGAGGGATCGAGGCCGTTTAGGGTATTGTTCCCATTAATCCGTAATTTCAGATCCCGCGTGGCCGAGGGATATCTCACCCGCGCCTTGGGAACACTGTCTCCCCGTCAACCACTCCCCCAATGATACATGTGAGGCTTCTTACGACTCTCCCGGGAGCGATTGAATCGCGAGGGACTGTCCCGGTGGACCGAGACCTCCTTTTTAATTCCTCTATTCCGTGTTCGGGGAGGTTTAGAGTCCGGGTTCTCTCCCGGTGGTCGATAGGGAAACACCCGGTGATTCACCGCGTCACCGTGGAGCCGTTCCCATCGTGTCCGCAAGCGCGCGGAGTATCCACGCGATTCGAGTTTTGGGATGCATTGCTGGAGTGCGACAACGAACCCTTCCCTTTCATCGATGCTTCCTTCCCCACAGCCTGGCGGGAGGAAAGTGCCATGCCTGCCAATGACACCCGTGGGATGGATGTCCACGGCATCCCGGATACCTCCATGGCCGCCGGACATGACACGATCCCCCCGTTCCAATCCACTTTTATTCCCGCTCCGGGAACGAGCCCTCCCGCGCGAGTCCATCCTCGCCGTCGCCATGACCCAGGAATCTTCGGCATCCCGCCATCCCCCGGTCCCGGCAGCCACGAGGAATGCCTTATCCAAATATCGAATTATGTCCCTTTCTTTGAAAGACGATGCAACCAGGAGGATGGAATTTACCTGATTCTACAGGAAAAGAGGGGAATTCCAACCCCTCGCATCGAGTACCATCGCAATCGCCGGCACGCACGAGGAGGGGATCGTTTCAATTCCGGGAGTGGAGGCGAGAGTTCCCTCCTCCCTCGTGGATATTCCTTGAACGTGCGATTCGTTCCCTGCACTCTCGGCAGCCCTCCCGAGCCCAAAATCCCCACGCCGGGATTTTGAGCGTCCACGGGCGTGTCCCGTTCCGAACATGCATGTCGTCCCGGTTCTCCCGTACCGCGCAGTACCTGCCAGGGCATCTCCCCTCTTCGCATTGCATTACCCCGTCTTGAAAACATTGTGACGATGTCCTTTCGCCCTCCGCGTTACCGGTAATGGAGTATTCTCGCGGGTCTTTCCCTTTCATCGCCCCGCGTCCATCCGCTTTTCAATGCAGGGGAGGGGACACTGGGTCTATTCCCCCTTTCCAGTTTTATACGTGCGCTCACGGTCGCGTGAAGAGGGTCGATTCCCGCAAGAATCCCCGGGGCTGGCCACGCGGACGGATTGTTTTACGCGAGTGTTTCGCAAGGGAATGGACCCAAGCGCCTTGCGCCCCGGGGCGGCGTCACCCGGAATTCAATTCTGCAGTTGCTACGGGGAGGGGTTGCTTTCCCGTGCAACTGGGTCGACGTGAATGGCAGGTCGGGGAGACGTCCCCGGTCCGGGAGCGATTCTCCGCTCCGCAACCACTGCTCCGTTCACCCCCGGGCGGGGAAAGTGACCGCGAGATCGCCCGCCCACGGGGAAAAAAGCCGAAAGAAATGGGATGTTTGCGTTGCTCTCCGGGAGATGTTCTCTCCCGCCGGGAAATGTATCCTTTCCCCGTTCCCAGGGCACCCGCCCGGAACGCCCCCGGATCCTCCGTGTCCCCGACGCCGGGATCGCAATCCGGTTACCCGCAGAGGGGTATCCCACCGTTCTGCATAAACCGTATAATGCGATATAACTGAGGATACCCGCGGCGACCCTTCGTGCGTGCACGACCGCGGGGGTCTGCACCCGGTTCGATCGCGAATTGAGAGTATATTCCCGCGGATGAAATCCAGGAATGTGGGCATCTCCCATCCCGTGCCGTCCCCGGGGGCGAGGTCACCGGGCCACGTCCCCGCGTGGTCAGGTGACGCGAGGGGATCCTTTTCCCGGACTGCAACTCCTGCCCCCGTTCCCGCCATCGCGGGAGACAGGGGCGGGAGCAAACGGAGATCTCCCGCGCCCGCGGAGAGCACCGCGTCCGCGCGGGTGGGTTTCTTCGAGAGGGTCCTCCCGAAAGATAAACTAAATAATGCTATATACTAGGAAATCAGATTGTCTACCGAGCCTGATCAAAAAATGGATGGATCCACGGAGGCGGAAACCTGAAATGCGCTCGCACTTCGGAGAGGCGGACGTGAACAAGTACAGGAAGTTCAAGAAGGTCGACGGGGCGACTTACCAGAAGGTGAACCAGTTCCTGCGGAAGAGGACCTACATCACCGCGAGGGAGTGGGCGATCGCGCGGCTCTGCACGGATTTCAGGACGAGGAATGGCGCCGAGATGACGTTCATCGGGCAGAATCTCCCCCGGCTCGTGCCCTTCATGAAAGAGCCGTACACCCCGCAGGCGGTCAACCAGGCCCGCAACTCGTTCAAGAAGAAGGTCTACAAGTCTGGCGCGACCTTCTTCTACGGCGCGCTGTGCGGCTTTTTCACGAGCGAGGAGCTCGACGACCTCCTCTTTGAGGCTAGCGAGGTCGCGCGTTTCCTCCTCGAGGTGGAGAGGACGTCGATAGAGATAGACGACGAGATAGAGATCGAGGACCGCATCACCGAGGTGATGCGCAGCGTCGGGAAAGCCGCGGCCCACATCCTCAGGACGAGGGCTGAGCAGGAGGAGTCGGCCGAAAAAGGCCACGAAGCGACCGGGAACGGGGATGGCGAGTCAGGATCGGCCGGCAAGGATTCCCCGCGAGTATCTCCCCCGCCCGGCGCCGGCGACGCCCCGGGGAGGGAGGGAGAGTGAGGGTCATCCACGTCTGCGGGCCCTCGGGTTCCGGGAAGACCACGCTCATCCGGTCGCTCGTCCCCCTCCTCTCGGGCACCGGGCAGGTGGCAGTCGTCAAGCACCTGGGACACCACCGGTTCGAGCTCCCCGCGGGGAAGGACACGACCCTCTTCCTCGACGCGGGCGCGACTGCATCGGTGGGGATCGACAGCGGGAGGGCGGTCATCGTCAGGAATGACGCATCCCTCCGGCAAGTCCTCGACGTGCTCTCCCTCTCCGGGACGAGGTTTGCACTCGTCGAGGGGTACAAGTCGCTCCCCCTCCCGAAGGTGATCACGGGCCCGTTCCCGGGCGCAGAGAACGTGGTGCTCGAGAACCCACGTCCCGGCGACGTCCTCGACCATCTCGGGATATTCCCCGAGTACTTCTCCCCCGAGGGGCTCGCCCGCGAGGTGTGGGCCGAGGGCCACGTCGTCGCGACCGGGTCCTTTCCCACCCGGGCGAGTCTCCTCCCCCCCGCGGGGAGAAAAGAGTTTTATGACCGCTTTTTCCCATTGATAGGTGAGATGCAGGAAGTGCGGCCGGGAGCGGCGGCGGTGAGGACGAGGGTTCACCTCCACCAGGGCCTCTACTTCGGCGGCGAAGACGTGGTGCTCTTCGCGGTGGGATGCCCGTCCGCCGGGATGGTCCCCGCGGCTGTCTCGCGGCTCTCCGCGCGCATCGACGCCGCGGTGAGGGATGCCCTCGCGGGCGCGGGGTGAAAGGGCGTGACGACGAAGAAGCTCGAAAAGCGGTTGTTCGGGACGAACGGCGTGAGGGGGGTCGCGGGGACCGAGATGACCCCCGCACTCGCACTCGAGATCGGCCTTGCCCTCGGGACCATGCGCCCCGGGACAGTTGCCGTGGGAATGGACACGCGTACATCAGGCCCCGCGCTCGCGAGCGCGCTTAAGTCCGGCCTCCTTGCCGCCGGCTGCGACGTGGTCGACTGCGGCATCCTGCCCACGCCTGCCCTCCAGTACATCGTCAGGGCCCACTTCGACGCGGGAGCGATGGTCACCGCCTCCCACAACCCGCCGGAGTACAACGGGATAAAGGTCGTCGAAGCCGACGGGACCGAGATGGACGACGAGGGGAGCCTCGCCCTCGAGGGCCTCATCTTCGGGAAATCCGCGCGGATGGTGGCGTGGGACGCGGTCGGGCGCGAACGTGCCGCACCCGACCTCGTGGAGGAGTACGTGGACGCGGTCGCAAAAGCGCACCCCCCGGGGACCGGGGAAGGTATGACCGTCGTCGTGGACCCCGGCTGCGGTGCCGCGGCGGCCACGACCCCCGAGATCCTCAGCCGGATGGGGTGCCGCGTCATCACCCTCAACTCCCAGATGGACGGGACATTCCCCGGGAGGCTCCCCGAACCCTCCCCCGAGGGCCTCGAGCCCCTCGCGAGGCTCGTGGTCGAGACGGGCGCGGCTTTCGGAGTCGCCCACGACGGGGACGGGGACCGCGCCGTCTTCGTGGACGAGAGGGGGAATTTCATCGAGGAGAACCTCGAGTTTGCGCTCGTCGCGGACCACGTCTGCAGGGGGAGGAAGGGGGTCATCGTCACGCCCGTGAGCACGTCCCGCCTCGCAGAGGTCGTGGCCCGCAGGCACGGCTGCCGCGTCGTCTACACCCCCGTGGGGAGCATCTACGTGGCGAGGACAATGATCGCGCTCGCCGCGCAGGGCACACCGGTCGTCTTCGGGGGCGAGGGGAACGGCGGGCTGATATTCCCCGGGCACCAGCTCTGCAGGGACGGGGCCATGACCGCGGTGACGATGGTCTCCCTCCTCGCAAGTTCCGGCGAATCCCTCTCCACCCTCGCCGGGAAGATGCCCCGGTTCTCCCTCATAAAGGAGAAGTTCAGGGAGAAGGACCCCGAGGGGCTGATTGCCCGGCTGAGGGAGCACTTCTCCGGCGAGAACCTCGACCTGACCGACGGCATCAGGATCAACAGGGGCGACTCGTGGGCCCTCGTCCGTCCCTCGGGGACCGAGCCGCTCGTCCGCGTGATGGTCGAATCCGAGTCGGAAGAGACGGCGCGCCGGTTGTACGGGGAGATAATGGAGTTCATCCACCGGTAGCGTCACCTTTTTTGCACCCGGAATTTCGGGAGGAGCACTCCCTTTCCCGCCTTTCATAAACCATATGTCGCGATACAAATGCCGGGCGCGGATGGAAATGCAGATAACGTTTCGCGTGGCAGATACACCGGGGATCACTCCTGTGGGAGCGTCGTGGGAGCCGACCCGGAGCAAGACCATCGAGGTCCGGATCGCGGGGAGGGTGCAGAAGGTCGGACTCAGGAACTGCGTCCGCCACATCGCGGGGAAGCTCAACATCAGGGGCGAGGTGATGAACCTGCCCGACGGGACCGTGAAGATCACCGCGAGCGGAGACCCTCTCACGCTCGACAAGTTCGTCTCGATGATCTACGGGTGCCCGCGGGCCCACATCCGTGACATGGAGATCTGCGAGGTCCCCTTCAGGTCATTCCCCGACTTCTCGGTCGTTTACCCTGCGGAGTGACCCGTCCTCCGGGACCTTCACGACGAACTCCGTCTTCTTCAGGAGTGAGTTCTTCAGGGCGAGGACGTGGGAATCAATCGTTTCCTGCCGGATCGTGCGGGAGAGCCTCCCGAGGATCTCGTGGATGAGGTCGTCGGAGAGGATGCACCGGTCCTGCCCGCACTCGTAGTCGTCGCCCGAGAGCCCCTCCCTCGCGATGGAGAAGACGGGGTCATCGACCATCGCGGGCCGGAAAGGGTCGCACAGGTCGTGCACGAGCGCCCCCGGTCCCTTCGAGAGGAAACCGACGTCCGGGTCGAGGTGTGCCCCGACGACCGCGACGCACACGTTCCCGAAGAGGATACCGTGCGCGAAGGAGAGCATCGCGTTGACGGGATCCCTGTGGGGCCGCGGGAGCCGGCGGCGGAACCCGAGGCCGGGGGGGACGGTCCGCGCGAGGACCTCGTAGTACATGTCGGATATCAGCCTGTGCACCCTCCGGACCTCCTCGAGCCTGACGAGGTACTCGAGCTCCGCGAGGCTCTTTTCGAGTATCTCGAGCTCGCCCTCGTAGAAGAGGGGCCGGCCGAGCCTCTCCTGTAACCGGGTGAGGGAGAGGATCCGCGCGTGGCCACTCCCCTTCGCGAGTGCGAGAGCGTAGGAGTGGGGGAATGCCTGTGCCTGCGCCTCCCTCACGACCTCATCGTGGCGGAACCCGAAGGGCTCGAGGAACCCGAGCGGCTCGCCGTCGGCGCTGAAGAACGAGATGCATGACCCCGCGGAGAGGAGGCGCTGGACCACGGACGTGTGGAGGGTGTGCCCTCCCATGACGAGGAGGTGCCGGATCCCGGCGATCGGTATCTCGTCGACGCGGCCCTTCTTCTGGACGACGAGGGCACGGGGCGTTGCCTTGATGTGCGCCCCGAATCCGGACACGAGGAACCACGGGACCTCCCCGTCGCCGTTCTTTTCCATGCCTGTCTCGCGCACGAGGCTTCCAGCCTATTGTAATCCTTTCCCGGGCATAAATACCACGGTATCCCGCGGGGTCTTTCAGGCGCGGCGGGAATGCCATGCCATGACTTGGCAATATTTTTCACCCCCCGGCACGAGTTTATGAGAGTGTGACGAATCCCGTCCCCCGCGGGATGTTTTCCGGGTGCCCGGCGGGATGACACGACGGGATAACTGGTGAGAGAATGCGGGAATGGCCAAAAATAGCGGTTCTCGGGGTATGGTGAACATGTACTGGGACGAGAAACACGAGACCCTCCCGAAAAAGGAGCTCGAGCGCCTCCAGCTCAAGCGGCTCAAGAAGACGCTCGTCCATGTCCAGAACGTGGAGTTTTACAGGAGGCAGTTCCGGGAGGCGGGGATAAGACCGTCGGATATAAAGACGCTCGAGGACGTGCAAAAGCTCCCCTTCACCCGCAAACAGGACCTCCGCGACGGGTACCCGTTCGGGTTCTTCGCGGTCCCCATCCACGAGGTCGTGCGCATCCACACCACGTCCGGGACGACCGGGAAGCCCACCGTCGTCGGTTATACGAAGAAGGACCTCAGGACGTGGGCGAACCTCATCGCGAGGAACATGACGATGGTCGGGCTCACCGACAGGGACATATTCCAAAACATGGTCAATTACGGGATGTTCACGGGGGGGCTCGGGTTCCACTACGGGGCAGAGCTGATCGGGATGACGGTGATCCCGAGCGCCACGGGGAACACCCGCAGGCAGATCGAGATGATCCACGACTTCGGGGTGACCGCCATCCACTGCACCCCTAGCTACGCCCTCCACCTCGCCGAGGTCGCAGAGGAGATGGGAACGGGCCTTGACTCGCTCCGGACAGGCCTCTTCGGGGCGGAACCGTGGTCCGAGTCCATGAGGAAGGAACTCGAGAACAAGCTGGGCGTGACGGCGTACGACTCGTACGGGCTCTCGGAACTGTTCGGGCCGGGCGTCGCATTCGAGTGCACCGAACGCGACGGCCTCCACATCTGGCACGACTGCTACCTCGTCGAGATTGTCGATCCCTCGACGGGGGAAGTCCTCGGAGAGGGCGAGAAGGGGGAGATGGTCGTCACGCCGCTCGTAAAAGAGGCAATGCCCCTCGTCAGGTACAGGACCGGCGACATCACGATGCTCCTTGGAGACGGGTGCGCGTGCGGCCGGGGCCAGAAGATCGCACGTATCATGGGCAGGAGCGATGATATGCTTGTGATAAGGGGGATCAACGTGTTTCCATCCCAGATAGAACATGTGCTCCTCGGCATCCCGGAGGTGGGGAACCAGTTCATGGTGTACGTGGACAGGGTCAACCACCTCGACGAGCTGACGATCGAGGTGGAGGTCAACAGGGAGTACTTCTCCGGTGAGCTCCAGGACCTCGCGAGGATACAGAGAAAGGTTGTGAAGGAACTCCGCGACGCGCTCGATCTCCGGACGACCGTGAAACTCGTGGAACCGGGATCGCTTCCCCGGTTCGAGGGGAAGGCAAAGAGGGTCATCGACAGGAGGGGGGATAGCGTGTGACGGGCGCGTGGGACCCCCGGATTGAGTACATGCCGCAGGAGGACTTGAGGAAACTCCAGTACCGGCTCTTGAAGACACTCGTGTACAGGCTCTACAGTTTCTCCCCATTCTACCACCGCCGCATGGAGGAGGCGCGGGTCCACCCCGACGACATAAGGGCCCTCGAGGACATACGGAAACTCCCCTTCATGTACAAGAAGGATCTCCGCGACAATTACCCCGACAAGCTCTTCGTCGTGCCCCAGGAAGACCTCGTCAGGTACCACGTCTCGTCCGGCACGACGGGAAAGCCCACGGTCGTCGGGTACACGGAGAGGGACCTTGAGAACTGGACGATCTCGCTCGCCCGCGCCCTCGTCTCCTGCGGGCTCGGTCGGGGTGACGTGATCCAGGTGAGCTACGGGTACGGCCTCTTCACGGGCGGGCTCGGGCTCCACTACGGGGCCGAGCGGATCGGCGCGACGGTGCTCCCGACGAGCGTGGGGAACACGGAACGGCAGATCGAGCTGATGCAGGACCTCGGCGCGACGGCGATCGCCTGCACGCCGTCCTACCTCCTCCACATCGGGGAGGTCGCGGAGAAGATGGGGGTGAGCATCCCCCACGACACAAAGCTGAGGGTGGGGATCCTCGGCGCCGAACCGTGGTCCGAGAACATGCGCCGGCGCATCCAGGAGTGGCTCGGGATCAAGGCATACGACATCTACGGGACGAGCGAGCTCTACGGCCCGCTGTTCTGCGAGTGCACGGAGCAGAAGGGCTTCCACGTCTGGGGAGACCTCGCGTACGTCGAGGTCCTCGACCCCAAGACGCAGGAACCGCTCCCGCCCGGGGAACGCGGCGAGCTCGTCTTCACCATGCTCCAGAAGGAGGCAATGCCCCTCGTCAGGTACAGGATCGGGGACATAAGCTCTCTCGAGGAGGGCATCTGTCCCTGCGGGAGGACGCACCCCCGCGTCCAGAGGATCACCGGGAGGGTGGACGACATGCTGATCATCCGCGGGATCAACGTCTTCCCCTCGCAGGTAGAGTACGCCCTGATGACCATCCCCGAGGTCGGCAAGCACTTCCAGATCATCGTCGACAGGAAGGGGGCGCTCGACGACATGCTCGTCCAGGTGGAGCTCTCGCCGGAGGCGTTCTCTGACAAGATCCCGGACCTGATGCAGGTCAAGAAGAAGGTCGAGCACAGGTTGAAGAGCATCCTCAACGTGGGCGTGTCCGTGGAACTCGTCGAGCCGGGTTCCCTCCCCCGGTTCGAGGGTAAGGCAAAGAGGGTCATCGACAGGAGGAAGTTCTGAAGATGGGAGTCGACAGGTACATCATCAAGCAGATATCGGTCTTTTCCGAGAACAAGCCCGGCAGGCTGGCGGCAATCGCCAAGGCACTCCAGGAAGAGAGGATAAACATCCTCGCCTTCTCGATCGCGGAGGCGGACGGTTTCGGGGTGGTGCGGGCACTCGTGGACAACCCGCAGAAGGCATACGAGAAGCTCTCGAAGATCGGTTTCAACGTGGCATTCACCGATGTCATCGCCGTCCAGATGAGGGACGAGCCCGGCGGTCTCTACGAGATCGCGAGGATCCTCGGCCAGGGCGGGATTAACATCGAGTACGCCTACGCCTACACCGGGAAGGAGTGCGCGGTCCTGATCCTCAGGGTCGACAACGTCGAGGCAGCGATTGAGGCACTCCAGAAGGGTGGCGCGCGGCTCCTCGAGAGCGCCGTCTTCCGGTGAAAAGGGCCACCCCTACTTCTTTTCCCAGCGGGCGAGGTCGGATACCCGGGAGAGCGTGCTGCCCCGCCGTATCTCCTCGCGTATCCTCTCCTCCGTCTTCTTCACCTCGAGCGCCCTCCGCGCCACCTCGGCCGCGCGCTCGCGGGGAACGACGACCACGCCGTTTGCGTCCCCCACGATCCAGTCGCCGGGCCGGACTGTCTGGCCGCCGCACCTGACCTCCGCGTTGATCTCCCCGAATCCCTTGGGTTCCCCCGCGTTGGGCGTCACCGCCCTCGCAAAGACTGGGAAACCGAGGCGCCGTATGTCGTCGGCGTCCCTGACCGCGCCGTCGACGACGACCCCCGAGAGGCCGCGCGCCATCGCGCTCAGCGTCGCGAGCTCGCCCCAGCACGCCACGTGCGTGGCACCGTCGTTGTTCACCACGATCACGTCGCCCGGCTGCGCGATGTCTATCGCCTCCACGGGCTTTGCCCAGTCCCCCGCGAATCCCTGCACCGTGACGGCCCTGCCCACCATCCGGGCCTCCCCGCAGAGGGGAACGATCCCTATCATCGCCCCCTTCCGGTGCATCGCGTCAGAGACGTGGGGGGTCGAGACGGAGGAGAGGATCCTGCGGATCGCGGATTCGGGGGATTCCCTTTCCTGCCGCGGGACGGCGGGGCTGTCGATCGCGGCGCGGACTTCCCTCGCCGACGCCGTCACGTCGGCAGACTTCGTGATGGCGCTCCCCACGATCACGATGTCCGCGCCCGCGGCGACCGCGAGCGGCGCGGTCTGTGCATTGAGGCCGCCAGCCGCGGCGAGCGGGATCCCGACCGCGTCGCGGATCGCGGAGAGGACGCCGAGGGGGCTTTCTCCACGCATCTGCTGGTCGATCCCAACGTGGGCGTTGACGATGTGGACGCCCATCGCCTCAAGCTCCCTCGCGCGGGCCACCGGGTCGGGGACGCTGATCAGGTCGGCCATCAACCTGACGCCGTAGAGGTCTGCGGCCCTCACCGCCTCGGCGATCACGGCGTCGTCGGCCACGGCGAGGACGCACACGACGGAAGCCCCTGCCTTTGCGGCCATCTCCACCTCGAGCGCCCCGGTGTCCACGATCTTCAGGTCGGCGACGACGGTGTGCGCGGGGAACGCCTCGTGCAGCGCCCGGACGGCCGCCATCCCCTCGCTCTTCACGAGGGGGGTCCCGGCCTCGAGCCAGTCCACCCCGCCCCCGATTGCCTCCCGGCCTATCTGGAGGGCGCGGTCAAGCTCCGTGAGGTCGAGCGCAACCTGGAGAATGGTCCGGCCGCGGGGATTTCCCCCCTCCCCGCCGGTGCCGGGACTCCGGTCCTTCCCGGGTGGGTTCACCGCCTGCCACCCTCCGGAAAAACCGGTCACCTACTCCTCCGAGTACGTGTCGTAGAATGTCACCTCGTCGAGGATCTTCTTCCTCTGCACGGTGACCTCCGCGGGGTACCCGGCGGAAACGAGCGAGACGAGCGTGTACTTCTCGGGAACGGAGAGGAGCTTCCGGATCTCTTCCGCGTACGGCTTCTTGTCGCCTGCAACCCAGCAGCTTGCGACACCGTAGGCCCACAGCCCGAGGATGAGGTTTTCGGTTGCCGCGCAGCAGTCCTCGAGGTAGTACTTGGCACCCTTCTCCCCGAACACGGCGAAGCACACCTGTGCATCCGCGATGAACTTCCCGTGGTCGGTGAGTTCCGCGATCCTCGCGAGGAGACTCCTGTCGCGGACGACACCAAAGAGCCACGGCTGGAGGTTCATCGCCGTCGGTGCCTGGCGGGCACACTCGAGTGCATCGCGTATCACGTTCTCCGCGATGGGCTCGGGCTTGTATTTCCGCACGCTGTGGCGTGACTTGATGATGGTGGTGCCAATGTTCATGGATTTCCCATTCGGTGCGGGAGGAAAAAAAAGTGACCCCCGGCCGCGCCCGGTCCACTCACCCCTGCCTCCGCGCGGCGCGGAACGCGAGGACGGCGCCGAGCGCGAGCACCGCGGTCGCGGGGAGGAGCCCCTGGGCCCGCGTGGGCGTGGGAGATCCCTGTGGCTGGACCATTGCCGCCGGGGCAACGGGAACTGCCTCCCCGGTGGCCGGCGGGGTCGTTCCGGGAGGTAGAGGGGTCCCGGGAACGGTCGCCGGAGGGACCTGCACGGTCACCGGGGGGCTTGCTCCCGCCGTGGCGGTCGTTGTCGGTGTCGCGATCAGGGGATTGACCCTCTGGAGGAGGAAGGAGACCGTCCCGCTCTCGGTCTTCCCGGTCGAAGGGTAGTTCTCGTGCATCCCGTTCGCCTCGCAGCGGACGGTGACCCTGTACTCGCCCACGGGATACTCCGGGGAGCCCGTCTGCCACACCGGTCCCGTCTCGAACGTGGGCGAGTCGACGACCACGTCTTTCAGGGAGAGGCCGCCGAGCGACGAGAGGGAGAGGCCTCCGGGCCCGGAGACCTCGAGGGTGAGGGGGACCCCGCGGCAGCCCGGCCGGCGCGAGAATACCCAGAGGTTCGTGTCGATCCGGAACCCGACCGCGTCCCCCTTGGGGACCCACGACGCGTCCTTTCCCACCACGAATCCCGACGTGGCATCGACGACCCTCACCTCGAGGGTGGGTTCCGCGACGTAGAAGACGAGCCTGTTGTCCGGCAGAAGGAACCACGGGCCCGTCTTCCCGGAGAACGTGGCGGGCGAGACGTAGAACGACGAGGGGTCGGCGACCGTCACGCGGGCCGAGGGCACGCCCGACGTGCTCCCGCCCGGCCCGTAGTACGCGAGGACGGATCCTGCCTCCACCCCTGCCGCCGAGAGGTCGAGTCCCTCCTCGCCGATGAACACCCACTCCCCCGCGGGGATCTCCCCGCACCCCGCACCCGCGTGGACGGCGATGGTGGAAAGGAGCGCGGCGAGAACCGCGACCATGGAAAAGAGGTCCTCTCCCTTCATACAGTGGAAGGATCACGGGGTCTCTTCTAATACCTTTCTGCCCCGCGGGGAATAGACCCGGGAGGGTGCCGGGCGGAACTTACCCCGGCACGAGCCCCGTGATCGCACCCCACATGTTCTGGAATCCGTGCGTGACGAGGACCGCGGGGTCTATGCCCAGCATCGGGAATATGAAGATGAAGTAGAGGACCGTCCCGAGCGTGCTCCCGATATTCGCGAGGGCTGCGACGAGGACGACGCGGAAGAGGGGTATCCGCATCATCTCCGAGATGCTCTCTGCCTCGAATACCCTCCGGAAATCCGACGGCGCGGGTTTCCTCACCCTCGCCTCGACGAGCGCCGCGAACCAGCCCGCGGCAACGAGGGGGTTCAACGCCGTGAACCACGAGACCGCAAATCCCGTGAGGGCGGAGAGGGGGTGCCCGCGGGCAGCGAGGGTGAAGGCGGCGGCGAGAACGCCGTGGAGCAGGACCCAGTAGACGAGCGCGGAGAGGAGGACGCCGGTTCCCACGCCCGAGAACGCGATCGCGAGGAGGAGGAGGACGAAGAGGGCGGTCACGCCGGCGCCGAGGATCTTCCCCCAAGGCCTCGGTTTCACGTCGGCGGTCAGCTCGTTGACGGGGATGATCCCGGCGGGGGAATCGATCAGCCTTTTCACGCCGGCCACGTGGCCCGCGCCGATGACCGCGAGCACCCTTTGGTGCCTCTCCCGGAGCGCGATGAGGTTGTGCGCGAGGTACGAGTCCCTCTCGTCGATGAGGGCACGGGCACCGTTCGGGGAGAAGCGCCTGAACTCCTCCATCGCGACGGAGAGGACGTCCTCCCTCTTCAATTCCTCGACGTCGATATCCCCGGGGTCGAGGCTCGCCATCGAGGCGGCGAGGGCGTAGAGGAGCCTCGCCTTCTCGAGGAACGAGAGGGATCTCCAGAACCTCCGAAGCGTGATCCCGATGTCCCTGTCGATCAGGGCGACGGGGATGTTCCGCGCCTCCGCCTCCTCGATCGCGGCCTTCATCTCCGCGCCGGGCTCGACCCCCATGTCGAGGCCGATGCGCCTCTGGAGGTACGCGAGGATCCACTGGACGAGGACCTGCGTGAAGTTCCTCGCCTCGAGGATCTCGTCCACGGCCGGGTCCCTCGCCTGCTTCTTCAAGACCGCGTACCGGGCGGGGTCAAGCTCGACTGCGACGACGTCCGGAGAAAACTCCCGTATCGCGGAGCGGACTTCCTCCACGCTTTTCGCGGAGACGTGGGCAGTCCCCACGATCCGCAGTTCCCCCGTCACAGCGGGTACACCCCCGCGGAATCGACGACGTACCTCCCCGGGTCCCCGGGGAGCCGGGAGAACGCCTCGCGGACCCTCGAGAACTCCTCCTCTTCCGCGGCCGCCCTCGAGAGCAGGGCGCGCGCGATCCGGAGGGCTTCTCCCCTCCCGATCGGTCTCCCGAGCCCGCGGCACGGGTACACCCGGAGGCGCCCCCCCTCGAGCGCGAAGGGGTACGTCCTGCAGATCGCGGGCCTAGCCGAGTACACCGTGCACCCCCCGCCGGAGAAGAACAGGCAGTCACCGCGGGGGCGCCGGAGGACCCGGCCGAACGTGACCGTGCGGCCCCCCGGGAGCGGGATTTCCTCCGGGTACGGTTCCGAGACCTCGCCGGGATCCATCCCGGAATACGCGGCGATGGCGGAGATCTCCTCCGGGGATACCATCACGAGGTTTCCATCCCCCTCGCCTGCCCTGCAGCAGTCCCCACAGCGGGTGCACTCGAAACCCATTCCCTCGATGAGCGAGGCGAGGGCCCGTGCGTCAGGCAGGCCGTTCTCGCCGCTCATGTCCCGTGTTCCCTGCATATCGCGTCGAAATTCCGGTAGACTCTCCACCCGTCCCGGGTATGGCTGACCTCCGGGTGCCACTGGAGGCCGTAGATCTTCTTTTCGGGATCCGCGATGGCCTCGTGGGCGCACACCGCGGACCGCGCGAGGAGCGAGAAACCGCGGGGCATCGCGGTGACCTCGTCTGCGTGGGATGCCCAGACCATCATCCTCTCGGGGTATCCCTCGAGGATCTCCGATTCCTGCACGATTTCGACCTCCACGGGCCCGTAACCGCCGGCCTTCCCGGGAGCGACCGCGCCGCCGAACTCCCTCGCGATGACGTGGAGGCCGAGGCATATCCCGAGGACCGGGATGCCGAGGTGGAGGAAGAGGGGGGAGTTCCCGCACCGGGCGATGTCCGGGCCGCCGCCGAGCACGATCCCGCGGCAGGCACCCGCGACCTCCTCGGGGGGCGTCGTGTTGGGGACCATCCGCGCGCCGATCCCGAGGTCGCGGAACATCCGGAGGATGAGGTGGTTGAACTGCCCGTGATTGTTGACCACGAATATGGGGAGCATCCTTCCTCCTTGAATGTGGCCCCCCGGAGGTGAAAATGCCTCTCTCCCCTCCCTCACGCGTAGGAAGAGAGGGTGCCGAGGATCTTGTCCCTGATCTCCCCGGGAGAGTGGCCCATGATCGCCGCGAGGAACATCGCGCCCCCCGCGCCCATCCCCTCCTTCACCTCGCCGATGCAGTACCGCGCGAGGCCCGCGTGCCCGAGGTCGCCGAACGCCGGGTCGACGTAAGCGACCGGCACACCGATGCGCGCGGCGATCTCGCTGAAATTGGCGGACGCATCGTCTCTCACGTAGACGGTCGTCGCGATGACCGGGCGGGGGAGGGAGAGGGCATGCATGAGCGCGGCGACCGCGAGCATCTGGGTCCCGCCCGCGAGGACGAGCGTGCCCCGGAAACCCTTCCCGATGCCTGCAGTGAGGGGGATCATCGGGTCCCCGCAGCACCGCGCGGCCTCGAGGGGCGGGAGGGGGAGGGGCCGGCCGATCCTCCGGGAGACCTCGGCCCACACCGCCTCCTTCATCCCGACCGGGTTCTCCACGTAGCTCGAGCTGACCTTCGCCGGGTACCCGAGGGCACGCAGCACGCAGAGCGCGGTCGTCGTCCCGCCGGGCACGCACTCGCCGAGGACGAGGAGGTCGAACGCTTGCGAGAGGAAATTGCCTATGGCACACCCTTTCTCGAAGAGTTCCCGCGCGAGCGGGACGGCGTCCCCGGCGCGCGGGTCCCTCCCCGGCTCCCCGTAGACGTCGAGGCAGGGCACGGTCGGCCGGTGGACGAGCCCCGCGTTGACGAAGAGGGGGATGATCCCGCAAAGCTCCACCATCGCCCGCGTGATGGATGCCGGGGTGGGGCAGCCGGTCGGCGTGTCGGGCCGGGCCGGCATGCTCGTGATCTTCCCGCGGAGGACGAGTTCCGCGTCGAGGACCGGGGTGAGGAGGGTCTTCTCGGGGCTCGGGCCCGCGCCCGATATCCCCGGGACGGTGGAGAGGACCGTGTTGGCAAGGATACTCGCAAAGAGCGGCCTTTTTGGCGCGAGCGAGAACGTGTCTGTGACGAACGGCATGGGCGCTATCCTTCCCTCTCCTTCTGTTTCCTGCGCCATTCCTTCAATATACCGGCATGCCGTGGCGGGGAATGGGAGGGGGAAAAGGGGGCGGGGAAAGGCCCTGCACAACCCTCATTACGGGGGGTGTCGAAACAGATCTCCTTGGAAAGTCCCGGGGAAGGCACGCCACCCGACGGTGAGCGGACGCGGACGGCTGCCCGGGACGGGGAGGATCCATGTTCGGAATCGCCGGGAGGCTGGAGGGGAAGGGCGTGTCCCTCAGGGACATCCTCGACGCCGCGATGGAGCTGTACGTGCCGCACGGCGTGCCCGCGGAGGAGGCCCGGCCGAGGATAGGCCGGATGCTGGAGCGGTACATGGGGGATCCCAACGTCGCGTCCCTGCTGCTCGCTGCCATCCTCCTCGAGGAAGAGCTGTTCTGGAAGGACAGGGAGGGCTCGCAGATAAGGGACGACCCCGTGTTCCTCCTCTCCGACGAGATCATCGGCATGGCCATCGCCGAGTGCATCGGGGGAACGTACGCCCGGTTTGAGTTCACGCGGTACGACCAGAAGAAACCCGGCGTGATCCGGTCGCTCGGGCCGTTCCTCGACGATGCCATCGCCGGCCTCATCGCCGGCTGCACATCGAGGTTCTACAGCGAATGTGGCTGAATTCCGCCGTCGCGCTCCTCCAGTTCACGACCATCCTCCCCCTCGGGAAGCCGAGGGATTTCGACGCTTTTGCGGCCCGCTCGTGGATGTACCCCCTCGCGGGGTACGTCACCGGGGGGATTGCGGCCGCGGTCGCGCTCCTCGTCTCGCCCCCCCTCCTCGCGGCCTCGCTGGGGATCGGCACCGTCTTCCTCGTCTCGGGGTGCAACCACCTCGACGGCCTCATGGACTTCGGGGACGGGCTCATGGCACACGGCGGGCGCGAGAAGAGGATCGCGGCGCTCACGGACAGGAACGTGGGGGCCGGTGCACTCGCGCTCGGGATGAGCGTCACCCTCGTCTCGTTCTCGTCCCTCGCCTCGGCGGCCTGCGCCCCCTGCGCTCTCCTCGTCGCGGAAGTGGGCGCGAAGTTCTCGATGGCGCTCCTCTCCACGACGGGAAAACCGTTCCGGGACGGCCTCCACGCCGCGATCCAGTCCCGATCGCGCCCCTACTTCCCGGTCCTCGCGGGCATCCTCTGCCTCCCGCTCCTCCTCCTCCCCGTGCCGCTCCCCGCGTTCCTCCCGGTCGCCGCGGCGATGGTCGGCTGCCCCCTCATCCTCCAGCTCGTCGCCGGGAGGCTCTTTGGGGGCGTGAACGGCGACGTCGTCGGTGCGTCGCACGAGCTCACGCGGGCCGCCGTCCTCGCGGCCCTCGCCCTCGCGTGGTGACGCGACGCGCACCTTTTTTCCCGGGGCCGGGAGAGTACCACTCCATGCGCAGGGAGATCGCCATCCACATGCGCGGGGGTGTCATCACCGAACGGGATCCCCAGTACTGCACGGTCCGCACCCGCATCCCCGCGGGTGTCGTCACGCCCGACATGTTGAGAGGATTCGCGGATATCGCGGAGAAGTTCGGTGCCCGCGCCCTCCACCTCACCACACGGCAGACGGTCGAGATTCCCGGCATCGACCCGTCCCGCCTCGAGGAGATCGCGAGGGCCCTCGAGGAGAATGGTACACCCCTCGGTTCCGAGAGGGACGAGATCGTCAACGTGACCGCCTGCCCCGGGATCTCCCGCTGCATGTTCGGGAACATCGACACGGTGGGCCTCGCCAAGGCGATCGACGCGAGGCTGTTTGGGCGGGAGATGCCCGTCAAGGTGCGGATCGCGATCTCCGGCTGCCCCAACGCGTGCACGAGTCCCCTCCTCAACGAGATAGGGATCGTCGGCCGGATCGCACCCGTGAGGACACCCGGGCTCTGCACGGGGTGCGGGACCTGCGTCGAGTACTGCAAGGAGGGCGCGATCTCCATCAGGAAAGGTATCTCCGTGCTCGACGCGTCCCGCTGCGTCCAGTGCGGGACGTGCGTGCGGTCCTGCCCCTTCCACCTCCTCAAGTCATCGGGAGAGCACTACCTCGTCGCCGTCGGGGGACGGAGGGGGAGGCACCCCAAGATCGGGCGCGAACTCGTGGTCGTGCGAACCCCCGAGGCGGTCGTGGACGTGGTCGAGAAGGTCGTCCAGTGGGTCTACAGGAGGGCGTGGAGCGGGAGGCTGCTCTCCGACCAGCTCGAGGAGATCCAGTTCGACCAGCTCCGCGAGGAGATCCTCCGCGCGCTTCCGCCATCCGCCCTCTCCACGGGGGAGTGACGCGTCAGATCCTGTAGCGCGGGACGAATCCCGTCCCCTTCTCGTCGCCGCAGTCGATGGAGTCGCCGTCCCTGACGAGCTGGTTGAACTGGAGCTGCGCGGAGAGGAGGGCCTCGTCCGGCACGGTCCCCCTCTTCAGGTCGCGCAGCACCTTCTCCTGTGGCGTTGGATAGAACCGGGAACCCACCCTGATGCCCTTGCAGTGCTCGCAGAAGGCACAGTAGCGGTAGACAGAGACTTCGCCCGTGGCGCACTCCACAGTGGCGCGGTTCCCCGTTCCATCCTTGTGCATTTGCAGGGTCTTCATTATCCCGGAGGGGATTTGCTCCCCCGCATTATGATTCTGTCGATAATACCTTCCTTTTCCCGGGAAATCCCACGAAATCCCGTCAATCGAAATGATTAATACGTATCCATTTCCAATAATTTATACTCGAATAAATGGGCTGAACTCTGACAGGCTCATTTTTATCGGAGGAATGACATGGCAGCAGAAAAGCCTCACCTGAATCTGGCGGTCATCGGACACATCGACCACGGGAAGTCCACGATGGTCGGGAGGCTCATGTTCGAGACCGGGACCGTGCCCGCGCACATCATCGAGGCGTACCGCAAGGAGGCCGAGGCCAAGGGCAAGGCCACCTTCGAGTTCGCATGGGTCATGGACAACCTCAAGGAGGAACGCGAGAGGGGTATCACCATTGACATCGCGCACAAGAGGTTCGACACGCCGAAGTACTACTTCACGATCGTGGACTGCCCGGGCCACAGGGACTTCGTCAAGAACATGATCACGGGCGCGTCCCAGGCTGACGCCGCGATCCTCGTGGTCGCCGCGCCGGACGGGATCATGGAGCAGACGAAGGAGCACGTGTTCCTCGCGAGGACGCTTGGGATCGCGCAGCTCATCGTGGCCATCAACAAGATGGACGCGGTCAAGTACGACCAGAAGCGGTACGAGGAGGTGAAGAAGGACCTCTCTGCACTGCTCCAGATGGTCGGGTACAAGCCCGCAGAGATCCTCTTCATCCCGACGAGCGCACTCGCGGGCGTGAACATCGCCAAGAAGGCGCCGGAGACGCCGTGGTACACGGGTCCCACGCTCCTTGAGGCCCTCGACACACTGAAGGAGCCCGAGAAACCGGTGGACAAGCCACTGCGCCTCCCCATCCAGGACGTGTACAGCATCAGCGGTATCGGGACCGTCCCCGTGGGCCGCGTCGAGACCGGCATCCTGAAGAAGGGAATGAAGGTCAGCTTCATGCCGGCCAACAAGGAGGGAGAGGTCAAGTCCATCGAGATGCACCACGAGGAGATCCCGCAGGCCCTGCCGGGTGACAACGTCGGGTTCAACGTGCGCGGTATCGCGAAGGGCGACCTCCGCCGCGGCGACGTGACCGGGCCGGCCGATGCACCTCCGACAGTAGCCGACGAGTTCACCGCCCAGATCGTCGTCCTCCAGCACCCGAGTGCCATCACGGTGGGATACACCCCGGTGTTCCACTGCCACACGGCACAGACGGCGTGCACGTTCATCGAGCTCAAGAAGAAGCTCGACCCGAGGACCGGCCAGACCAAGGAGGAGAACCCCTCGTTCATCAAGACCGGTGACGCGGCGATCGTCCAGATCAAGCCCACGAAACCAATGGTCATCGAGAACGTGAAGGAGATCCCGCAGCTCGGGCGGTTTGCCATCCGCGACATGGGCTCCACCATCGCTGCCGGCATGTGCATCGGGATCGTTCCAAAGCAGATGCGGTGAGGAATAGGGCCCATTCTTCGCACTTTTTTGGTGTGGTAACATGCAGAAGGCCAGGATTCGCCTGACGGGGACGGACTACAAGAAGATCGAGATGGTCTGCGACCGCATCCGCGAGATCGCGGAGCGGACGGGTGTTAACCTCGCCGGCCCGATCCCGCTGCCGACGAAGCGCCTCGTCATCCCCATCAGGAAGAGCCCCGACGGGGAAGGCACCGCGACGTGGGATCGCTGGCAGATGAGGGTGCACAAGAGGCTCATCGACATCGACGCGGACGAGAGGGCCCTCCGGCAGCTGATGCGCACCCAGGTCCCCAAGGACATCGGCATCGAGATCGTCCTCGAGAGCTGAGGGAGCGGTTTGGCCGCGACCGGGATTTTCCGGAAGATCCACCCGGTCACGTCACCCGATGCCCTGTTTCTTTTGGTCTTCCTCGTTGCCCTCATCCTCCGGTTCCTCTTCCTCGATTACAAGCTCTTCCACCACGACGAGGCGATCCACGCGTGGTTCTCCTACGAGCTCCTCACGAAGGGGACCTACGTCTACGACCCGATGTACCACGGGCCGCTCCTCTACTATGCCACGGCGTGGATCTTCTCCCTGCTCGGGCAGTCCGACGCTGCCGGGCGGCTCCTCCCCGCCCTCGCGGGGACCGCCATCGTCCCCCTCGTCTACGCGGTGTACCGCCTGGGGTACCTCGACGGGAGGCAGGCCCTCATTGCCGCCCTCTTCGTCGCCGTCT
Source organism: Methanolinea sp. (assembly GCA_030055515.1). Classification (NCBI taxonomy): domain Archaea; kingdom Methanobacteriati; phylum Methanobacteriota; class Methanomicrobia; order Methanomicrobiales; family Methanoregulaceae; genus Methanolinea; species Methanolinea sp. Next base: position 93,265 of record JASFYI010000003.1, read on the forward strand.
CCCCTGACCTCGTCTACTTCTCGCGGTTCCTCCGGCACGACATTTTCCAGCTCTTCTTCTCGCTCCTCCTCCTCGTCGCGTTGCTCGCGTACCTCGAGCGCGGGAAAACCGCCTATGCCATCGTCGCGGGGCTCGCGGCCGGGGCGGGGATGTGCCTCAAGGAGGACATGCCGCTCTTCCTCCTCGTCCTCGCGGTCTTTGGGATTTACATTGCCCTGAGGCGCGACGTCCCGTTCCCGCGGGCGTGGAAGAGGGACGGTGCAATCGGTGCCCTCGTTGCCCTCGGCGTGATATCGCTCTTCTACTCTTCCCTCGGCGCCCACCCCGAAGTCCTCTGGACAGGGGCCCAGAAGGCATACGCCCACTGGACCGCGATGCACGGGCAGTGCCGGATATGCGGCCCGTGGTTCTTCTACGTCCTCCTCTTCCTCCTCTACGAGGTCCCCATCTTCGCACTCGCCATCTTCTCGATCATCCAGTTCACCGACCGGCACAACCCCTTCGCGTGGATCGCCGGCCGCGCCCGCGGTATCCTCCGGGGGGGCAGCACGGGGTGGAGCGGGGAACCGGGCCAACCCTGGAACAGGCAGGAGCTCTTCTTCCTCTTCTGCATCCTCTGGTTCGCCTCCACGCTCGCGGCCTACGCCTACATCGGGGAGAAGGTCCCCTGGCTGATCGTCCACCAGCTCCTCCCCGCGATACTCGTCTCCGTGTACCTGATGACGAAGAAGAAGGCCGTCATCGCCCTCTCGGGCTGCGCGTTCCTCGTCCTCATGACGTTCCACGTCTCTTTTGCGCCCGGTGACGTCAACGAGCCCATCGTGCAGGTCCAGAACTCCGAGGACCTCCGCACCGTCATGAGGCTGATCGACGCGTCCGATTCCGTCGTCGTCGCCTCGGAGAACTACTGGCCGCTCCCGTGGTACTACAGGGGCGAGAAATGGAACAAGATGCATTTCTACGGGAGGCTCGTCGACGAGGCAACGGTCTATGGAGTGGATCCCGACATGGTGATCACCCACGACCAGGCCAGTTACCCCTCCCTTTCCGGGTACACCAAGGAGACGTACAAGCTCTGCTACTGGTTCTCCATCTACGACAACGAGAACAGGATACCCGAGTACTACGTGAAGAGGGACGGGAAGCTCGGGAGCATCAACATCGACGTCTTCGCGAAACCGTCGGTCTACGAGAGGGCGGGCATCCCGCTGCCGGACTGAAAAGGGGATCCAAAAAAATTTCCGGAAAATTTTCCCGAAAAATGGGGTGTCTCAGCCGAGTTCGTCCCACTTCCTCCGCCGCCGGAAGAGGAGGTACCCGACGACGGCGACGACGGCGACCACCGCGATTATCCCCACGATGGCTATCCCCCCGAGGAGCGCTCCCGCGAGCGCCGAACCGACACCGTAGAGCGGGTTTGACTCGACCTTCTCCTTGAGGGAAAGCGCCTCCGCGAGCGCCTCGTCTGCCTTCGCCCTCGCCTCGGATGCCTTCGCCCTCGCGCGGTCGTAATCCTTCGCCGAAAGCGCGTCCCTCGCTGCGGAGACGAGGCCGGCGGCGTTATCGTGCGCGAGGATGATGGGGGTGAGGCGGGCGTCCGATCCCATGCTCTTGTTGACGCGGAGGTCCGTGATGATCTCGTTCACCTGGCCGACCCGGGCATCCGCGTCATCGATCTCCTTCTTCACGGATATCTCGGAGAGGATCACCTCCGCGTCCGCGATCGCGGCGTTCGCGCTGTTCAGGGAGTTCTGGGCACGGGAATAGTCGCTCGTCTTCTCCGCGTTCTTGACGTGGTCCTCTGCCTCGTTGTACTTCGCCTCGACGGCCGAGGTGTCTAATCCGGCTGCCCTCGCAGAATCTACCTTCGACTTGAGGGCTGCCAGTCTCTCCCGGGCCTGCTGGATCGACGCGGAGATCTGCGCGGGGTTGATGACGAGGGCCTTTTTCACCACCTCTGACGAGGCGATCGATTTCCCCTTGCTGTCCAGTTCCTTCACGCCGAAGACTATCTTCTCCCCGGTTCCCTCGACGACGGGTGCGGTCGCTTCCATCGTCACCTTCATCGAGACCTCCCTTTTGGCAGGGTAGGAGAGGAGCCAGCCGCTGATGGTGACGGGCTGCCCGACCTCCGTCATCGAGGGATTCTCTACCCCGTCGATGACGAGGGCATAGGTCCACACGGGTTTCTCCATCTCGCTCACAAGCTGGAGGGTGTTCGAATCGTCGAAGGTCTTGCCCCCGCTCGGCGGGAAATCGATGATGAAGGTCGCCCTCACCTGTGTCTGGCCCGACACGAGACTGCCCGAAGGCGAAATGACGATATTTCCCACGGACATGGCGGCCATGCCGGGGACGAGGATGCACAGGAAGAGTATTGCAGGTATTGCCCGTTTCAATCGCATGGTATCACTCGAATAACGGTTCTATCTCTTCGTCAAATGTAATGGGTTTTTTCTCCTGTGACTTCGCCACGTCTTCCTTCGTGATCTTGGCGATCTCCATCAGCTCCCTGATCCGCGGCGCGTTGCCGATCGTGGCGAGGACGACGACCGCGGCCACGTAGTTGCTGTTCACCGGGTAGTCGCCGCCGCGGACTTCCACGCCCGCGATGTTCTCCTCGACCCAGCTCTTCGCCTTCTCGATGCCTTTCCGGTCAAGCTCGTCCGGCGGGCCGGCGACGAGGACGAGCGCCCTCTCGGCGGTGCTGTAGTCGCACGGGAGGGTGAGCCTCCCGAGCATTGCCCGCCGTACAAGCGAGATGATCTTCGCGGTCCGGTCCTCCCCGAGGAGGACCTCCTCTGTCGCGTCCCTCTTCCTCAGGGTGCCCTTGATGCCCTCGAGGAGGGTGCTCACGGACGGCCTCTGTTTCCTTGTCACCACCTCGGCGATCGCGTACCCCACCGACGTGATCCCCCCGCCCCGCAGGGTATTGATGATCTCGCTAGAGTCCACGACCATCTCGCCGACGCCCGCGGAACCCACCTCCCCAGCCCGGAAGAGGACGCCGAACCGCCGGACGATCTCGTCGTTCAAGCGGGAAAAAGCGGATTTTATGCTCTCCCCCTCGTTCTTCCACGCGCTGTTGTCGAAGATGAACGTGTTGTCCGCTTCCTTGACGAGGGTCGTGAGGCTCCGGGCGGCATTGTAGGAGTACAGTCTCCCCTCCTCCGGGGCGGGCAGTATCCCGAGGACATACACGGGCTCCCTGTAGATCTTCTTCAACGCGCGGGCGAGGACCGGCGTCCCCCCCGATCCCGTCCCGCCCCCGAGGCCCGCGACGATCATGAACGCATCGACGTCGTGCGTTCCCCTCCTGTCGATGCCGCTCACGATACTGTCGATCTCGTCCATCGTGATGCGGGCACCCGCCGCGTTGTCGGTTCCGACCCCGTGGCCCTTCACGACGGTCTGGCCGATGAGGATCCGGTCCTTCATGTCGATGTGGCGGAGGCCCATGAGGTCCGTCCGCGCCGTATTCACCGCGACTCCCCTGAAACTGTTCCTCCCGAGCTTCCTGTCCTGCTCGAGGAACATGTCCACGATCTTCCCGCCCGCCTGGCCGAACCCGATGAAAAACATTTTCATGAAAACGCTACACCAGCCCGCTTATCCCGAAGGGACGTTTAATTTCTTGGAATATTATGATTTTCTCTCGGGAGTTCAAATACTTTCCTTGGGGGCGGTCCCGCCAAAACTGATTAAAAGAGACAATTTCCAATGCGGAGCCTTTTTCATCCCAATTTCCCAACCTGTAACAGGAACGCTGCATGAAGGTATGCATCATCGGCGGCGGGCTCACCGGTCTTACCGCGGCCCTCTCCCTCGGAAAGGAGCACGAGGTCGACCTCTACGAGAAACGCCACAGGCTCGGGGGATGCCTCGCGTCCTACGAGGTCGGGGACACGCACGTGGAGTCTTTTTACCACCATTGCTTCTCGGGTGACAACCGGTTTTTCTCGCTCCTCGGCACGCTCGGGCTCCGTGACAGGCTCGAGTGGTTCAGCGGGTCGACGGGGTACTTCGCGGGGGGGAAGGTGTACCCCCTCACCACGCCAGGCCAGATACTCTCGTACCCCTACCTCACGCTCTGGGAGAAGGCGAGGCTCGCCCTCCTCACGCTCCGGTCACGGTCGATCGACGCCGCCTCGCTCGACGGGGTCACGGCCCGCGAGTTCATCGTGGGAGCACTTGGGGAACGGACGTACGAGTCGTTCTTCGAGCCGCTCCTCGCGAGCAAGTTCGGGGACTACAGGGACAGGATCTCCGCGGCCTGGCTCGTGAGCAGGATCGCGATCCGGTCCCACCGCGGCCTCTCGGGGGAGCGCCTCGGGTACCTGAAGGGGGGTTTCCACGCGGTGATCAGTGCCCTTGCGGAGCGGGTGGGGAGGGACTGCACCATCCGCCTCGGCGACCCCGTCGAGAAGCTCGCGAGGGAAGCGGGGGGTTGGCGGGTGAACGACCGCCGGTACGATGCCGTCATCTCGACCGTGCCTCCCCAGGCGCTCCCCCCGATGTCCGTCCCGGACGTGGAACCCGTGCCGTACCAGGGGGCAGCGTGCGTGCTCGCGGGACTCGGACGGGACCCTGCCGGGGGAGTCTACTGGCTGAACATGAAGGATCCCGCGCCCTACGGCGCGGTGATCGTCCACACGAACCTCGTCCCCCGGGAAAGGTACGGCGAGCACCTCGTCTACCTCGCATCCTACTTCCACGGGAAGCTCCCTGAGAAAGCGGACGAGAGGATGCTCTCGGACTTCTGCACGAGGTTTGGGATACCGCGGGGGGAGATCCACTGGCACAGGTTCGCGGTGGAACAGTATGCCGGCCCGCTCTACGTGACGGGATACGCGGAGAAGATCCTGCCGTACAGGGCCGCGGGCCTCTACTTTGCGGGGATGTTCTCCCGGCCGAACTACCCGGAGAGGAGCATGGAGGGCGCGGTCGCTGCCGGGACGGAGGTCGCAGAACTCGTAGGGAGGGAGGCGGGCTGATGGAGGGGTCCCCCGCGAACCTCGTCAGCGTGGTCATCCCCGTCTACAACGACAGGGAGAGTCTCTCCCGCGCGATCCCCTCCGCGATCGCGGCCCTCGAGGCAGCCGGGTATCCCTTCGAGCTCATCGTGGCCGAGGACGGGAGCACGGACGGGAGCGCCTCCGTCGCGGAAGAGTGGGAGAGGAGGGACAACCGCGTCCGGCTCCTCCACAGCGACACGCGCCTCGGCCGGGGGAGAGCCCTCTCGAGGGCCTTTTCTGCCGCGAGGGGCGACATCGTCTGCTACTTCGACGTTGACCTCGCGACGGACCTCGCGCACATCCCCGAGCTCGTCGGGTCGGTGAGGGAGGGCCACGACATCGCGACGGGGTCCCGTCTCCTGCCGGAAAGCAAGATCGCGAGGAGCAGCAGCCGCGAGATCGCGAGCCGCGTGTACAATTTTCTCGTCCGCCGTATCCTCGGGTCGCGGGTGCACGACCACCAGTGCGGTTTCAAGGCGTTCAGGCGGGAGAGGTTGCTTGCCCTCCTGCCGGAGGTGCGGGACACGCACTGGTTCTGGGACACGGAAGTCCTCGTCAGGGCACAGAGGAAGGGGTACTCGGTCAGGGAGTTCCCCGTGCGGTGGAGAGAGGGGCGGGGCACGACCGTGAGGCGGAGGGACGTCTGGGAGATGGGGCGGGCCATCTTCCGCCTGTGGTGGCAGTTGCATGTGGAGAAGGGCTAGCGCGATCCTCGTCTCGACGCTCCTCGCTGTCGGGATCGTGGCCTTCATGGTCTCCACGATATGGGACGATCTCCTCGTCACCGCGGAGCACGCCGTGTGGCACTACCTCGTCCTCGCGTCCGCGATCTGTCTTGGGTCGTGGTGGCTTCGGGGGCTTCGGTACAGGGGCATCCTCTCCTCCCTCGGGGTGCCCGCGGGGACGACGTTCTCGGTCGCATGCATCTTCGTGAGCCAGACGGCAAACCTCGTCGTCCCCGCCCGCCTCGGCGACCTCGTGCGGATATTCATCCTCCGCCACGAGTTCGGGACGTCCGCGTCCCGCGGGTTGTCGTCGATCGTCGTGGAGCGCGTCTTTGACATCCTGCTTGTGGCGGCACTCGGGGCAGTCTCCCTCCCATTTGTCCTCAATGCACCCGGCTGGTTCTACACGACCGTCGCGATCCCGATTGCCGGGGGGTTCGCGTTCTTCCTGTTCCTCGTCCTCACGAGGAAAACTTTTCCCAAGAACCGCGTGATGCAGGCGATCTTCGGGGTGATCCACCAGGTGCGCGAGGCATCCCTCTCGCCCCGTGCCCTCCTCTCACTCTCCGCCGGTTCCACCGTGATATGGGTGATGGACGTCCTGGTATGCGTCTGCGTGGTGATGATGTTCCAGATTACCGTGCCTTTTGCCACCGTCGTCCTCGGTATCGTGATCGGAAACCTCGTCAAGGCTGTCCCCCTGACCCCCGGCGGCGTGGGGACCTACGAACTTGCGCTCGCGCTCACCTTCACCCTCGGGGGCGTCCCGGCACAGGGCGCGCTGATGATCGCGATCGTCGATCACCTCGTCAAGAACCTCGTCACGCTCGGCGGCGGTGCCGTCTCGATTTACTCCTTCGGCGGGTGGGTGCTCGGGAGCATCCGGACCGCGATCTCGGAGAGGTTCGGGGGGATGAAGACTGACTGACCCGGTCACGCAGGTCCTTTATGTTCTCTCGTGGCTCGTCCTCGTCTTCTTCCTCCAGCTCTCCCTATGGCCCTCAGTCCGGGGAACTTTCCCGGGGTTTGCCTGCGCGGTCTCGTTCCCCCTCTCCGCCCTCCTCTTCTCGCTTTCGAGCTGGTACTGCGGGCTCCTCCGCCTGCCGGTAACCCTCGCCCTCGTCCCGTTCGCCGCGCTCTTTCTCCTCTCCGCGTGGGGGAAAAAATACTCGCGGGAGATTCTCCGGGAGGGGTGGCCGTACCTCGCTGTATTTGCGATCTTCTTCTCGTCGATGCTGTGCGTCCGGTTCGCGAACCCCAGCATCTCGTACGCGGAGAAATTCATGGACCACGCCTTCCTCGCCTCCGTCATGAGGACCCCCGTCGTCCCGCCCCTCGACCCGTGGTTTGCGGGGGGCTTCCTCGACGTGTACTATTACCTCGGCTACTGGATGTTCGGGGTGATGGGGATCGCGAGCGGCGTGCCGTCGCACGTCGCGTTCAACCTCGTGCTCCCGACCGTCTTTGGTTACTCTGCCGTGGTGCTCTATGCCCTCGGGCGGCTGCTCGCCCCGAGGTTCCCGTGGGTCCTCCCCGCAGTCCTGATCCTCCCGAACCCCTCCTTCTTCTGGCAGGTTATCCAGGGGAAGGCAGCGGGATCCGTCCTGTGGGACAGCACGCGGACGATATCGAACACCATCAACGAGTACCCCCTCTTTTCCTTCCTCTGGGGCGACGTCCACCCCCACGTCGTCGGCATCTTCAACCAGGTCCTCCTCGTTTTCCTCCTCGTCTACACCCTCCAAAGATACGGGGACCTCGGCGTGGGGAGCCGGATCATCCTCGTCCTCACGAGCGGGCTCTCGCTCGGCTCGATGCCGCCCACCAACACGTGGGACGTCCTCGTCTATGCCCCTGCCACTGTCGTATTCGGGATCCTCGTGGGGGTTGCGTCGCGCGGGTCGCCCCCGCCGGGGAACCCCCCTGCGACCCTTAATGCCACGCGTATCCCGATCGCGGGCGCAGTGCGGGAATGCGCAGGGAGAATATTCCTCTCGCCGTGGTCATTCCTCTTCTCCGTGCCGGTAGTCGCGGGGATCGCGTACCTCCCCTTCATCTCGCAGATGCGATCGCAGGGGATCATGGGCGTGGGCCTCGTCCACTCGCCCACGGCACCGCCCGAGTTCCTCCTCGTCCACGGGTTTTTCCTCCTCCCCATGGTGCTCTTTTTCGCCCCGCAGATCAGGAGGATGCCCCTGCTCCTCGCCGTCCCGGTCTCCCTCGCGCTGGCCGGGTACGTATCCGCGGCGATCGCGGCGGTCCCCCTCGCCGGGGCCCTCGCAGGCATCGTCTCGGGGGAGAGGCGCGGGGCAGGGGAGGTCCTCGCGGCACTCGGCCTTGCGATCGTCATCGCCTGCGAGGTCGTCTACCTGAAGGACAACATGGGCGACGCGTACTACAGGATGAACACGGTTTTCAAGCTGTACATCGCGGCGTGGATCCTGATGGGAGCCTCCTCGCTCTCCATGCTCTCCGGGGCGATCGGCAGGCACGTCCCGGAGGGGCGCGTCCCCCAGTGGGCGAGGAACCTCGCGCTGGTTGCGGTGTCCGTCCTCCTCGTCGCCGCCCCGCTCGCGGTCTCCCTCGATCCCCCCTACAAGGGGGGGACCCTCGACGGCCTCGCGTACCTTGACTCGGCGCACCCCGGGGACGCGCGGGCGATCGCCTTCCTGCGATCGCTCCCCCATGTCGGGGGCATCGTGGAGGCCGAGGGGGGAGACTACACGTACTTCGGGAGGGTCTCCGCATTCACCGGGATCCCGACGATCATCGGGTGGCCCTTCCACGAGTACATGTGGCGGGGCAACGAGGGCGGGTGGTACGGGACGCGGCAGGCGGACGTGAGGGCGATCTACGAGGACCCCGCATCCACCGCGACCCTGATGCGCAAGTACAACGTGACCCACGTGTACGTGGGTGAGCCCGAGAGGGAGAGGTACGCGGTGCGGCTCGGGGATGCCGGTCTCCCCGCCGTCTACGACCGCGACGGCGTTTCGATCTACGCCCTCGAATAGGGAATCCTCCCGCGAAAAACCGGTCGTGGACCGCCCTCCTCCAAACATTTATGCCTGCACCTGTCGAATTCATATGGCTGCATCGTCGGTACTGACTGATGAGTGATGAAGGAGACGCGACTCCTGAATGAGGTGGGTCATGGCAAAGTCATACGTCAAGTTCCAGGTTTCTGAAGAGATACAGAACAAGGCACTCGAGGCCCTCGAGATTGCACGGGAGACGGGGAAGATCAAGAAAGGTTCGAACGAGGCAACGAAGGCGGTCGAGCGAAGTATCGCGACGCTCGTCCTCATCGGGGCGGACGTGGAGCCAGAGGAGATCGTGATGCACCTCCCGCCGCTCTGCGAGGAGAAGAAGATCCCGTACCTCTTCATCAACAAGCAGAACGACATCGGGACCGCGAGCGGGCTCGACGTGGGGTCGGCCGCGGCGGCGATCGTCAAGCCCGGGAAGGCGAAGGAACTCGTGGACGAGATCATCAAGCAGGTCAGCGAGCTGAAGGCGTGAGATGGATCCATGGCTGACGAAGGAACACCCGCAGAGGTTATCGAGGTGATCGGCCCCACCGGGATGCACGGCGAGGCCATGCAGGTGAAGTGCAGGATCCTCGACGGGCCAAACAAGGGCCGGATCATCACGCGGAACACGGTGGGCCCCATCCGCGAGGGTGACATCCTGATGCTCCTCGAGACCGAGCGCGAGGCAAAGAAGCTCTCGAGGCGGTGAGGAGTCCCATGGTCGAACAGAAGAACTGCAGTTTCTGCGGGGAGCTCATCGAGCCGGGCACGGGGAAGATGTTCGTCCGGAAGGACGGGTCTGTCTTCTACTTCTGCAGCTCGAAGTGCCAGAACAACTTCCGCCTCGGGAGGACCCCAAGGAACGTCCCGTGGACGCGCGCGGGGCGGAAGGCCATGGGCAAGGAGTGACCGGGCGTGGACCGGACGTTCGTGATGGTCAAGCCCGACGGCGTCGCGCGCGGTCTCGTCGGCGAGGTGATCAGGAGGCTCGAGAGGAAGGGCTTGAAGCTCGTCGCGGCGCGGTTCGAGAAGGTCCCGGAGAAGAAGATCCTCGAGCAGTACAGGGAACACATCGACAAACCTTTCTTTCCGTCCCTGCGCCACTACATCGAGAGCGGCCCCTGCTTCCTCATGGTCTGGGAGGGCAGGGACGCGGTCGCGGTCGTGAGGAGGATGATCGGGGCGACGAATCCCGCGGAGGCCGCGCCCGGCACCATACGCGGCGACCTCGCGCTCGATACCGGGAGGAACGTCATCCACGCCTCGGACTCCCCCGCGAGCGCTGCCCGCGAGATATCGCTCCACTTTTCGCCCGAGGAGATAGTCACGTACCGGCGGGTCGACGAGCCGTCGATCTACGAGTGACGCGGCCCGCTCCCCGATCTCCCTTTTTTCCAAACGCCTCCCGCACGCCTCCCGGCGAGCGCATTTCCCGGTTGGTCTTCCCGGCTGGCGGAGTATCCCGGGGCGGGGGAAGGCTCATGGTGTCTTCCGGAGAGATCTTCAGCACCTATGATCCTGTGCTGCGCACAGATCCGGAGCGTGTGGGAAGACCCTGACGCGACCCTCGCGAAGGCAGAACACTGCATCGCGAGGGCCTCGCGGGAAGGGGGCGATCTCGTCTGCTTCCCCGAGCAGTTCGCGACGGGGTGGGATCCCTCCTCCCTCCGGCACGTCCAGGACATGTCAGGCCCGATCGTCGCGAGGCTCCAGGCACTCGCGGAGGAGTATTCCATCGCGGTGCTCGGGTCGCTCAGGAAGAACGCGAGACCCCGCCCGGAGAACACGTGCGTTGCCATCTCCGCGAGGGGAGAGATCCTCGCGGAGTACTCGAAGTGCCACCTCTTCTCCCCCGCGGGCGAGGACCGATACTACCAGCGCGGGAAGTCGATCGCGACGTTCCCCCTCGGGGGAATGACGTTCGGGATTGCCATCTGCTACGACCTTCGATTCGCGTCCCTCTTTTCGCTCTACAGCGATGCGGGGGTGGACGGCATACTCGTCCCCGCAGCCTGGCCTGCCTCCCGGCTCTCCCACTGGGAGCTCTTCGTTCGGGCCCGCGCCCTCGAGTACCAGGTGTACGTCGCGGGGATCAACACGACGGGTGCAACACCCGTGGACGTGTACAAGGGGGGGACGATCGTCGCGGACCCGACGGGGGCCCCCGTCATCTCCGCGGGGGCGGAGGAAGGGGTCTACTCCTGTGAGCTGCGCAGGGAGTTCGTCGAGAGGGTCCGGGCCGCGCTCCCGGTGGGGAGAGACCGGCGGTCCGATCTCCCCCCGGCCGGCGGCTCGCGCGGGTGACGGGTTTTTTTGGGGCCCCCCGCCCGCAGGTGGGCACGTGCCCTCCCCGCCAATCCGCCTCCTATTTACCCGTGGAGAGCGACTATCTCCATGTACATGTACAGTCTCGTGTGTGTCGGGTGCGGGGCCACGTATCCCCCCGACGAAGTCGTCTATTCCTGCGGGCGTTGCGGCCACCTCCTCTCGGTGGAGTACGATCTCGACGAGCTCGACGTCGAGAGGGGCGCGTGGGAGAAGAGGCCCCTCTCCGTCTGGCGCTACAGGGAGCTCCTCCCGGTCTCGATTCCCCCGGTCACCCTGCGGGAAGGGGGAACCCCCCTCTACCACCTCCCCCGCATCGGGCAGGAGATCGGGGTGCCGGAACTCTACGCGAAGCACGAGGGCATGAACCCCACCGGGTCCTTCAAGGACAGGGGGATGACGGTGGGCGTGAGCATGGCCCTCCAGCTGGGGAAAAACTCCGTCGCGTGCGCGAGCACGGGGAACACCTCGGCGAGCCTCGCGGCGTACGCCGCAAAGGCGGGGATCCCCGCCGTCGTCCTCCTCCCCGCCGGGAAGGTGGCGCTCGGGAAGGTCGCGCAGGCGCTGATGCACGGCGCCCGCGTGCTCTCCATAAGGGGAAACTTCGACCGGGCACTCGAGATGGTCCAGGAGCTCTGCACCACCCACGGCCTCTACCTCCTCAACTCGGTGAATCCCTTCCGGCTCGAGGGGCAGAAGACCATAGGATTCGAGGTGCTCGACCAACTAGGGTCCGTTCCTGACAGGGTCGTCCTCCCCGTCGGGAACGCGGGGAACATCTCCGCGGTCTACAAGGGGTTCCGCGAGCTCCTTGCGCTCGGTCTCCTCGACAGGATCCCCATGATGACCGGGATACAGGCCGCGGGCTCGGCACCGGTCGTGAGGGCGATCCGGGAGGGTCTCCCCGCCGTGGAACCTGAACCCCGTCCCGAGACGGTAGCCACCGCGATCCGGATCGGCGCGCCCGTGAATGCCGAGAAGGCGCTCGTCGCGATCAGGGAGACGGGCGGGTGCGCGGAGGCCGTGACGGACGACGAGATCCTCGCGATGCAGCGGGAACTCGCGCGGAAAGAGGGGATCGGGGTGGAACCTGCCTCCGCCGCGTCTGTCGCGGGGGTGAAGAAACTCGCCGAGGCTGGCGTGATAGGGAGGGACGAGACGGTCGTGTGCGTGGTGACCGGCCACCTCCTCAAGGACCCTGAGACAGTGATACGCCAATGTCCCGCACCTGTCGAGATCGACGCGGACCTGCCCTCCTTGCTCTCTGCGCTGCGACTCTCCTCGTGATCCAGTCGCTCGCCGCGGACGTGGCGGAGTTCCGGATCCTCCCGAACGGGACAGCGTACACCGCGTCCCTCGACCTTTCCGACGCGACGGGCTACGAGTTCTCCGAGCCGGGCTTCCTCGGGGAGATGGTCCCGTTCAGGCCGCAGAACGTCACCCTCGCGGGGGACTGTTCGCCGTGCACGTTCACGTGGAAGGGAGATTCCGCGATCCGGTTCCCGCGGGGGAACTACACCCTCTCTTTCCAGGGGCCGGTCCGCGACCGGGACTTCCTCGCCGTCTTCGATCGGCCACGCCGCGTCTCCGTTGTCCTCCCGCCCGGGTTCGACGCGAGGAACCCTGCCCTCGGCGCGGTCAGCCCCGGCGCTGCCGTCTCGACCCTGCCGGACGGGGGGCTTTCGATCTCGTGGAACGCGACGAGGGTCGCGGAAGTCAGGTTCTACGAGAGGGAACGCGAGGAGCTCCTCTTCCTCTTTGCCCAGTTCTGGGTCGTCGTCGCACTCGTGATGCTCGCCCCGTTCCTCCTCACGCGGGGGAATCCCCCGAGAGGACCGCGCGGATAGCCTCGTCCAGCCTTTGCATCTGGAATGGCTTAGGGACCACGGCGGAAAACCCGAGTTCCCTGTACCGCGAGACGATCGGGTCGTCGGTAAAACCAGTCGTGATGATCGCCCTCACGCCCGGGTCGATCGCCTTCAGCAGGCGCAGCGTCTCGATCCCGTCCGGGCCCGACTTCACGGAGAGGTCGAGGATGACGACCGCGAAGGGATCGCTTTCCCGGAGCGCCCTCTCGTAGGATTCCCTCGCGGCCTCCCCGTCGGCAACGACCTCTGCGCGGTACCCGAGCCTCGCGAGGTATATTTTCACGATCTCGCGTATGCCCTCCTCGTCGTCCATGAAGAGAACACGCGCGCCCGAAGCATTCATTCCACTCTCGGGAATGTGCGGGATACCCCCGTAGAGGGGGTTGGTGCCCCGGAATAAAAAATTTTATTTCTTCACAGTGATGTCGATTCCAAACCTCTCCGCGTTCCTGTCCGCGATGGCCTGTATCTTTGCGATCTCCGCGTCGTTCCTCTTGGGGGTGAAGAGGTGCCGGAACCTCCTCTGCTGCGAGAGGTACTCCTCGACGGGTTTCCTCGCGACCTTCTTTGCGCGGGTAAGCTGCCCGTTCTCCATCTCGAAGATGACGAAGAGCCCTGTCTCGACCGCGAGCCTCGCGATCGCGAGTGTCTTTTCGCCCTCGAAACCCCAGCCGGTGCAGCAGGGCGCGTGGACCTGGACGTAGCAGGGCCCCTCCGTGTCGAGGGCTTTTTTTACTTTCTTCTTCAGGTCGGGGATGTACGCGATCGAGGCCGTCGCGACGTAGGGTGCGCCGTGCGCCGCGAGGATTGACGGGAGGTCCTTCTTCGGCCTGCGGTTCCCCGTCGAGCACCTCCCCGCCGGGCTCGTCGTCGTGCTCGCGTCGTAGGGGGTTGCCCCGGACCTCTGGATCCCGGTGTTCATGTAGGCCTCGTTGTCGTAGCAGATGTACACGAAGTCGTGGCCGCGCTCGAACGCGCCCGAGAGGCAGAGCATCCCGATGTCGAAGGTCGCCCCGTCCCCTCCGAGGGCGATGACCTTCTCCTTCCTCCCCTGCTTCTTGAGCGCCGCGGATATCCCGGATGCGACGGCCGCGTTGTTCTCGAAGAGCGAGTGGATCCACGGGACTCTCCATGCAGTCTCGGGGTAGGGAGTGGAGAATACCTCCATGCACCCAGTCGCCGAGACGATGATCGTGTCCGGCCCCGCCGCGTCGAGGATGGCGCGTGCCGCGAGTGCCGCGGCGCACCCCCCGCACGCCCTGTGCCCGGCCTCGAAGAGGGGACACTGTTCTTCTCCCGTCATTTCAGGACCTCCTCGCGGAGACCGTAGAAGATGTCTCCTTTCCCTTCCATTGCCATCTTGACGACCGATTTCACGTCCTTCTTGGCCACGTCCCTCCCCCCGAGCGCAATCACGTAGTCGAGGACGGGGATGTTGCTCCCGTAGAGTGCATCCCTCACCTCGAGGGCCACTGCCCCCTTCGACCCAAGGGAGATATTCTTGTCGAGGACGGCGACGGCCGAGACGCCGGAGAGTGCCTTCCTGATCTCCTCGGCGGGGAACGGCCGGAATGCCCGTATCTTGAGGAGCCCCGCTCTCGTCCCTTCTTTCCTCATCTCGTCGATCGCGTCCTTCACCGTCCCGCAGATGGACCCCATGGCGACGATCGCGCAGTCCGCGTCGTCCATCCGGTACTCCTCGACGAGTCCCGAGTAATCCCTCCCGAACATCTCGCCGAACGCGCGGCCGGCCTCCTGTATCACCCGGGCCGATTCCCTCATCGCCCTGTCGATCTGGTACCTGAATTCCATGTAGTAATCGGGGGAGGCGAAGAGACCGATGGAGATCGGGTCCTTGCTGTCCAGCTTGTGGACGGGCTTGTAGCGGGGGAGGTAGCTGTCGACCTGCTCCTGCGTGAGCATGTCCACCGGCTCGTACACGTGGGAGAGGATGAACCCGTCGAAGCAGACGAACGCCGGGAGGAGGACGCGGCTGTCCTCCGCGACCCTGTAGGCGATGTAGTGGAGGTCGGTTGCCTCCTGGCAGTCCTCCGCGTAGAACTGGAGCCAGCCCGAGTCGCGCAGCGAGATGGAATCCTGCTGGTCGTTCCATATTGAGAGGGGCGCGCCGAGCGCCCTGTTCGCGATGGACATGACGACGGGGAACCGTAACCCCGCGGTGTTGAAGCAGACCTCGAACATCAGCGCGAGACCCTGTGAGGTCGTGGCCGAGTAGACGCGCGAGCCCGCCGCGGACGCCCCGAGGCAGGCAGAGAGGGCCGAGAACTCGCTCTCCACGGTGATGTACTCCGCGTCCAGCGTGCAGTTGGCGACCATCTCGGCGAGGGCCTCCACGATGTGGGTCTGCGGCGTGATCGGGTACGCGGCGACGACGTCCGGCCTGCACATCCGGACCGCGTGGGCCACGGCGTGCGACCCTTCCATGATCTCCATCATCCTACTTCTCCTCCTTCTGCATCTCGATGGCCTCGCCGGCGCACTCCTCGGCGCACAGGCCGCATCCCTTGCAGTAATCGTAGTCCGGCTCGAAATACCCCTCCGCGGTCTCCACGATGCACCCTTCCGGGCATATCTGGACGCAGAGCCTGCACTTCGTGCACTTTTCGCGCGAGAAGACGGGGCGGAACGTCCGCCAGCTCCCCGTCCTGTTTGCGCGGGACGTCCCCGGCCGCGAGGAACACCCTAGCCCGAGCGCCATTTCCTACGCCACCCCCTTCACGAACTCGTACGCCTCGCGCGCTGCCGCGATGTTCTTCTCGGCCATTTCCCCCTTGAACCTCCCGCGGATAGCCTCCTCGAGTGCCCCGAGGCTTATCTCGCCGCTCGCCGCGGCGAATGCACCCATGAGGGTCGTGTTGGTGATGGGAACGCCGAGGTGTTTCAGGGCGATGCTCGTCGCGTCCAGCGTGATCACCCTCACTCCCGGGGGAACTTTCGTCTTCAGGGGCTTCTCGGTGTTCACGATGACGATTCCCCCGGGCTTCAGGCCCTGGAAGACATTGACGTCGGCGATGAGCGTGCTGTCCTGGACGATGATGTAGTCAGGCTCGTAGACCTGGCTCCGCAGCCTGATCTTCTTGTCGTCGAACCGGACGAATGCCTGGACAGGGGCTCCCCTCCTCTCCACGCCGAATGCGGGGAACGCCTGCGCGTAGACGCCGCCCGCAAAGGCCGCCACGGCGATCAGTTCCGCGGCCGTGACCGATCCCTGTCCGCCACGACCATGAATACGCAGCTCGCGCAAGGAAATCACTGTATCATTTTACATTATTAATCATAATAAAATGGTGCGATTCGGTCGTTTCACCGCTGTACCGGGATCCCGAGGACCGAGTCCGCGCCGCGGGAGAAGACCTCCCTTGCGATGAGCGAGAGGCCATCCGCGGCGCACCACTCGTCGTAGATGGCAACGTCCCTCCCGAGGAGCGCTCCGACGCCCTCCCCCACCGCTGCAGCCATGCTCCCCGCGACGGCGACCCGGGCACGGGGGGCGAGGAGGAGGAGGGCCGCGCATTCCATCGCGGCGAAGAGGGCGAGCGCGGGCAGCCTCTCCCCCGGCGGGAGCGTGTGGTTCACGCCGGCCTGCAGGAACGCCTGGTTCGCCGTGATCTCCCCGCGGTCTATCCTCCGGATGGCATCCACGTCGAGTGCGCCGTGTTCCGTCCCCGGGGCAAAAATGCAGGCATCGATGGCGCCGACGATCCTCCCTTCCCGCACGAGGAGCGTGACGGTGTTCGAGCTCACGTCCGAGACGACCACGTCGGGGCCCAGGTCACGCGCCACGAGGTAGGCGATGCCGACCTTCTCGGGGCTCGCCTGGTGCGAGTAGACCCTGAAACGGGGATCCGTCGGGGACCCGCGGTGGAGGCCGGGGACCGCGACGGCGGGAACCCCGCTCGCCGCGATGACGTCAAAGACCCGCGTCCCGCCACCCGTGTGTTTCCCGGCACCTTCCCTGCTGACGACCCCCCTGTGGGAGAGTCTCCCCACGGGGGTGATGGCCGAGAAATTGTCCCCCATCGAGTAGGAGAGCGCGATTCCCTCTATCTCCCCGACAGGGCAGATTGCCCCGATGTCCTCGAGCGTGAAGCGGACGGCGTCCCCCCTCGGAACCTTGAACCTCGGCCCGCCGGGCCCCGCGGAGAACCTGATCGCCGAGGTCCCGTGGTCGATCCCGATGAACATAACACTACTCCTTTACGTGGGAGAACCAAATATTAGGGTATTATGGCCTGCGTCGTGACGGGGGGTGCGGGATTCATCGGCTCGCACCTCGTGGACGCTCTCGTGGCCCGCGGGGAGCAGGTCTGCGTCATCGACTCGCTCGTGACGGGATCCGAGCGGAACATCGCGGGCCACATCGCGGGGGGGAGGGTCCGGCTCGTGAGGGAGGATCTCCTCGGGGACGGCTGGCAGGACTGCCTCTCCGGGGCAGAGAGGGTGTGGCACCTCGCGGCCGATCCCGACGTCCGGGCGGGCGCGCTCTCCCCGGAGTCGCAGGTCCAGAACAATATCCTCGCGACGTGGCGTGTCCTCGAGGCGATGCGCGCGGCCGGGGTGCCCGAGATCGCTTTCACCTCGACGTCCACGGTGTACGGGGACGCGAGGATTATCCCGACGCCGGAGGATTACGCTCCCCTCGAGCCCGTTTCCGTGTACGGGGCGACGAAACTCTCCTGCGAGGCTCTGATATCCGCGTACTGCCATAGCTTCGGGATGAGGTCGTGGATATTCCGGTTCGCAAACATCGTCGGGGCGAGGAGTTCCCACGGCGTCATCCACGACTTCATCAGGAAACTCTCCGAGAACCCAAAGAGGCTCGAGATCCTCGGCGACGGCAGGCAGAAGAAGTCGTACCTCGAGGTGACGGCCTGCGTGGAGGCGATGATCTACGCGGCCGACCACTCCTCGGGAACCGTGAACACCTTCAACATCGGCTCGGAGGACTGGATCGACGTCCGCACGATCGCGGACCTCGTCGCCGAGGGCATGGGTCTCTCCGGTGTCGAGTACGTGTTCACCGGCGGGGAGCGCGGGTGGGTGGGCGACGTCCCCCGGATGCAGCTCTCGGTCGAAAAGCTGAAGGCGCTCGGGTGGCACCCGCCCCTCGGGTCGCGGGAGAGCGTAAAAAAGGCAATCTCTGCCATACTGGAGTAGAGGATGGACGTCGTCTCGGCCCTCGTCGTCGTGGTTCTCGGTGCGCTCCCGTTCTTCGAGGCGCGGTACGCGATCCCCCTCGCCATCCTCTACGGCTTTCCCCCCGCGACCGCGTTCGCGCTCGGCATCGCGGGCAACCTCCTCCCCGTCGTTCCCCTGCTCCTCCTCCTCGACCCCGTCTCGGGATGGCTCCGCGCCCGTTCCCGCGCGATGGACAGGTTCTTCTCGTGGCTCTTTTCGAGGACGGGGCGCCACGAGGCGATGGTGCGGCGCTACGGGGCTCCCGCCCTCTTCCTCTTCGTGGCGATGCCGGTCCCCGTCACGGGCACGTGGACCGGCTGCGCCGCGGCCTTCGTGTTCCGGGTCCGTTTCAGGGACGCCCTCGCGGCGATAGCAGCAGGGGCAGTGGTGGCGGCCCTCATCACCACCCTCCCCGTGCTCGGGTTGATGGAACTCTTCGGGGGAGCGTGAAGGGGAGATGGGAGAGAAAAAGTTCGTCGTGGTCGTGGGCGACGGGATGGCCGACGAGCCCCTCGACGAGCTCGGGGGGGAGACTCCCCTCGAGCACGCTCGGACTCCCCACATGGATTCCATCGCGCGCGAGGGGTGCTGCGGGATGCTCCGCACGATCCCCCCCGGCTGCGAACCCGGCTCGGACATCGCGAACCTCTCGATCCTCGGGTACGACCCGAGGGTGTACTACACCGGGAGGGGACCCCTCGAGGCCGCGAGCATGGGGATACCGCTCGGGCCGTCCGAGATTGCATACCGGTGCAACCTCGTCACGATCACGGACGGGATCATGAGGGACTTTTCCGCCGGGCACATCTCGAGCGCGGAGGGGGCAGCCCTCCTCTCTGCCCTCGGGGAGAGGGTCAGGCCGGCCCGCCTCTTCCCCGGCGTGAGCTACCGGAATGTCCTCGTCGTCCCCGGCGCCCGCGGGGCAAGGACCGTCCCTCCCCACGACATCGTGGGCCAGGAGATCGCGCCCCACCTCCCGGCCGGCGAAGACGCGGGAGTCCTCCTCTCCTGCATCGAGGCTTCCGCGCGCGTGTTCGACGGCCACCCCGTCAACCTCTCCCGGGTATCGCGCGGCCTTCCCCCCGCGACCCACGTCTGGCCGTGGAGCGGCGGCCGCACCCCCAGCCTCCCCCCGTTCGAGGAGAAGTACGGGGTGCGCGGCGGCATGATCTCGGCGGTCGACCTCCTGCGGGGTATCGCGCGGTGCGCGCGGATGGAAGTGATAATCGTGCCTGGCGCGACCGGGTACCTCGACACCGATTACCACGCGAAGGCCCGCTACGCGCTCGACGCGCTCCGCCGGCTCGACTTCGTCTACGTCCACGTCGAGGCCCCCGACGAGGCGGGGCACCTCGGCAGCCTCGAGGAGAAGATCCGGGCAATAGAGAGGCTTGACGGGATGATCGGCGAGATCCTCCGCGGCTGCAGGGCGCGGGTCGCGGTCCTCCCCGACCACCCGACACCGCTCCGGACGCGCACGCATTCCGCCGAGCCCGTCCCGTTCGCGATCCTCGGTGCAGGGCGCGACGGGTGCCGCTCCTTCTGCGAGAGGGAGGCGGCCTGCGGCTCGCTCGGCACCCTCGACGGTCCACGGTTCCTCTCCCTCTTCCTCGGCGCCGAGGGTCCCTGACCGCGGCGGGGACGCGGACCCCCCCCCAAAAGGCTTGTATGGGACGACACCCACCTGCCCATGGTGACATGAAGGAATTCTCCCTGTGCGACGACCTCGAGAAGGTCGCGGGGCCCCTCTCTCCCCTCCAGCGCGTCCTCCTCGGGACCGACGGGTCGGTCACGCGGCTGCTCGAGCTTGCCTGCGGCGCACCCGTCGCGATCGTGACGAGGCTCCAGGAGGTCATCCCCGCCGACGACGAGGTCGCCGAGAGGCTCCAGATCCACCCGGGCGACGAGGTGAACCACAGGATCGTCGAGCTCGTGGACACGCGCTCCGGCGAGACGCTCATCTACGCCGAGTCCTACACGCCCCTCTCGAGGCTCTCGCCCTCCTTCCGCGACGACCTCATGCGCGCGGACATCCCCATCGGCAAGATCCTCGAGCACCACAGGCTCGAGACCCGCCGCGAGATCATGGGGGTCTCCGCGGGGCCGAGGTCGCCGGAGGTCGCAAAGGCCTTCGGCCTCGGCGGGAACCCCCTCTTCCTCTCGCGCAGGTACAGGATCATCCACAGGGACCTCCCGCTCATGCACATCGAGGAGACCTTCCCCGCGTCGCGCTTCTCGGGCGAGCGGCACGTCGTCGTCCGTGCCCCCTCGCGCATCCACCTCGGGCTCCTCGACATGAACGGGAGCCTCGGCCGCGTGGACGGCGGGATCGGGATTGCGCTCGCCGAGCCGGGGATCGTCCTCTCCGCCCGCCGGGGCAGCGGTTTCTCGGTGACGGGGGGCGACGCGGACGCTCAACACCGCGTCCTCGCGGCAGCCCGGGCCGTCGCGACGGCGCTCAAGCTCCCCGGCGGGGCCGAGTTCACGCTCCGGTCGATCTACCCCGGCCACGTCGGCCTCGGCCGCGGGACGCAGCTTGCGCTCTCCGCGGCAACTGCCCTCTGCACGCTGTACCACCAGGCCTGCACGCCGCGCGAGGCCGCGCGCATGACGGGGAGGGGGGGGACGTCCGGGATCGGGACGGCTGCATTCGCGCTCGGCGGGTTCATATGCGACGGCGGCCACAGCCTCGGTGACGGGGGGGACAAGTCGGCGTTCCTCCCTTCCTCCGCGTCGCGCGGCGTGAGGCCCCCCGAGGTGACCGTGCGGCACCCGTTCCCCGAGGGCTGGAAGATCATCCTCGCCATCCCCCGCGCCGCCGGAGGGGCGAGCGGAAACGTGGAGAGGGACGTCTTTGCCTCGCACTGCCCGGTCCCCCTCGAGGAGGTCCGGGAGCTCTCCCACATCGTCCTCGTCGCGCTCCTCCCCGCCCTCGTCGAGGGTGACATCGAGCTCTTCGGCAGGGCAGTGGAGAGGATGCAGGACCTCGGGTTCAAGAGGGTCGAGAACATGCTCGCGCCGCCCGTCACGCGGGAGCTGCGGGAGGCGATGCGCGACGCGGGCGCCGCGGGTGCAGGCTTGAGCTCGTTTGGACCCACCGTCTTTGGCTTTGCCGAGGGGGACGCGGGCGAGATCGAGCGGGCCTGCAGGGAGGTCCTCGACCGCGCCGGGGGTGGCGAGACGATCTGCACGCGCGCGTGCAACACGGGGGCGCAGGTGACCGTGACGTGACCGCGGGCGGCCGCAAGCCGCACCCCCGCGAAACGGGTACCGGGACTCCCCCGGCCCGCCGGGGGATCATTCATTAGATACCACCCGCAGAGTATGGTACGATGGATGGGCAAGGGCAGAGGACCCTCTCGATCGGAGTCACCGTGAACCTCGAGAACTACGAGAACCTCCGGCTCGAGGTGAGCGGCCCCGTGGAGACCGAGGAGGATGCAATGGACCTCGCGCGGTTCCTCGACTCCATCCTGCGGAAATTCGGCCAGGGCGACGAGGCCTCGAGGGAGAGGGTGGACTCGTTCAGGCGGCGTATCCTCCCCCGGCAGGAGGGGGTGGTAGCGACGGAACCCCCTCTCTCAAGGGCCGAGACGACGGATTCCCAGCCGAAGGAATCCCCGCAAGTGCCGGAGAATGCGGCGAAACCGGCTGCGGCCGCGCCCGCGGCCGAGAAAAGGGAGACCGAGGAACTCCACGCGTGCGAGGCGTGCGGCGCTCCCGTCAAGCCGGCGGACCGGAAGATGAGCATGCTCTTTGCGAGCAGGACGCTGTGCAGGAAATGTCTGCGGAACGTGTAGGCCCGGCACACCCCCCGCGCCGGGAGGGGCAGGGATGGGCAGCCTGAAGAAGAACCTCCTCATGTGGGACGAGACCCTCTTTCGCGACCCCGAGGTCTTCGAGATCGACTACGTGCCCGAGCAGTTCAACTTCCGCGAGACGCAGATGAGGGAACTCTCCTTCCAGATCAGGCCCGCGCTGAAGGGGGGGCGGCCGCTCAACACGGTCTGCAGGGGCCTCCCGGGCACGGGGAAGACGACGAGCGTGAGGAAGCTCTTCGCCGAGATCGAGGAGGTGACGAAGAAGATCGTGCCCGTCCACGTCAACTGCCAGATCGACAACACGAAGTTCTCCATATTCGCGCAGGTGTACAGGAAACTCTCCGGGCACCTCCCCCCCTCGTCGGGGACATCGTTCAAGCAGGTCTTCGACGCGATCGCGAGGATCCTCCAGAAGGAGGAACAGGTCCTCCTCGTCGCCCTCGACGACGCGAATTACCTCCTCTACGAGAACGAGTTCAACAGGGTCCTCTACTCGCTCCTCCGCTCCTACGAGGTCTACCCCGGTCTCCGCACGGGGGTGATCGTCATCATGAGCGACTTGGACATCGACCTCGCGCGCGTCGTCGACGCGAGGGTATCCTCCGTGTTCCGGCCGACGGAGATCTACTTCCCGCCCTACACGGTGGACGAAGTGAGGCAGATCATCGGGGAACGCGTGATGCAGGGCCTCTACCCCGGCTGCCTCTCCCCGGAAATGTTCGACCTCGTCGTGGAGCAGACACAGAAGAGCGGGGACCTCCGCGTCGGAATCGACCTCCTCAAGCGCGCCGGCCTGAACG
Organism: Methanolinea sp.; assembly: GCA_030055515.1. Taxonomy (NCBI): domain Archaea; kingdom Methanobacteriati; phylum Methanobacteriota; class Methanomicrobia; order Methanomicrobiales; family Methanoregulaceae; genus Methanolinea; species Methanolinea sp. The sequence continues at coordinate 116,050 of JASFYI010000003.1, forward strand.
CGGAGAAGAGGGCGAGTCGCAAGATCGAGCGGGAAGACATCTGCAGCGCGTACGAGGTCTCGCGGTACATCCACCTCGCCGCCACAGTAAAGACCCTCCGCCCGGAGGAGAAGGCGGTTCTCGCCACGCTCGCCCGCCACGCGGAGGGCGGGGGCGAGATGCACGCGGGGGACGTGTACAAGGCGGTACGGGAGAAGTCCGGGATGGGGTACACACGGTTCTACGAGATCATCAGGAAGCTGGACGCGATGCGCCTCGTGAACCTCGAGTACCGAGACGGGAAGGGTCGCACGCGGGTCATCACGCTCCGTTACAATCCGGCGAAAATCTGCGAGTATATCTCCTGATCCCTTTTATAAAACAATCATTTGGTAACTCTTATCTCTTGTCCGACCATGTTGTATGGTAAAGGGGGTACTCCACGTGCTCAGCGTGAATGAACTTGCTCTCGAGATATTTGAAAACCTGGCGGAATACGCAGAGGAATTCAACGCCACGTACCACGAATTGGATAACGGGGCCCGGATCATCGACTGTGGCGTGAGCACCCGCGGGGGCTACGCCGCGGGGCGGGCCTTCACAGAAATCTGCATGGGGGGACTCGGCGAGGTCAATTTCCGGATGGGGTCCATAAGGGACATCCCCGTCCCTTTCATCGACGTGTTCACGGATTTCCCCTCCATCGCGTGCCTTGGCTCGCAGAAGGCCGGGTGGACCATCAAGCACAACAATTACTTCGCGATGGGCAGCGGTCCCGCGAGAGCGCTCTCCCTCAAGCCGAAGCACACGTACGAGGTCATCGAGTACGAGGATGACTTCGATTCTGCGGTGATTGCCCTCGAGAGCGACCATCTCCCCAACGCCCAAGTGATGGAGAAGATCGCCGAGGACTGCCACGTGGATGTGGCAAACGTCTGTGCCGTGGTTGCCCCGACATCGTCGATCGTCGGATCCATCCAGGTCTCCGGCCGGTGCGTGGAGACCGCGGTGTACAAGCTGAACGAACTCCACTTCGACACGCGGAAGATCACCGCGGCGATTGGCACGGCGCCGATACCCCCCGTCAGGGGGCCGAAACTCGCGATGGGTGTCACGAACGACGCGACCATCTACCATGGCCGCATCATGCTCACGGTGAAGGCGCCCGAGATCCGCGAGTACCTCGAGAAGATCCCGAGCAACAAGTCGAAGGGGTACGGGAAGCCGTTCAATGAGATCTTCAAGGAAGCGGGGTACGACTTCTACAAGATCGATACCTCGCTCTTCTCCCCCGCCGAGGTCGTCATCAACGAGATCACGGAGGGCGTGGTGTACCACTGCGGCGGGGTGAATCCCGAGGTGACCCTGAAGTCCTTCGGTCTCCTCTGACGCGAAACGGGCAGGGAATGAGAACTTCCCCTCTTTTTCCCGGCTGGCCACCGCTCCCCTCTCCCGCTCCTCCCCGCCCCGTCCCGCGATTCCCCGGCGGGAGCACGCGCTCCGCGATTCTCCGGGCTTGCGCGCGAGGCTGGTGACCGGGAGCGTGGAAGATCCATACCGGGATCCATACCGGGAAGCGTGGGAAGAAGAATACGCGCGGAAGGGTCGCATCTACGGGCGGGTCACAAGGGACCTCCCGTGGCCCGGCCCCGGCACGCGGGTCCTCGACGTGGGGTGCGGTGACTGCAGGGGTCTCCACTGCCTCGGCGGTCCGGAGCTCCGCAAATATTTTGCCTGCTACGTGGGGATCGACCACGCGAGGGCTGCGCTCCGGTCCTGCCGGAAGATCTCCTCCCGTGCACCGGGCGTCCACGTGGTCCTCGGGAACGGGATGCGCTTACCCTTCCGGGACGGGTCCTTCGACATGGTCTTCCTCGTCCACGTCCTCGGGCACGTGCTCCTCGCCGATAGAATGCGCATGGCACGCGAGGCTGCCCGCGTCGCGAGGATGGGGGGAGAGGTATTCGTCAGGGTTTTTTCCCTCTCCGATTTCCGCGCGGGACGGGGCGAGGAGGTCGAGGAGGGGACCCGGGTGAGGGGGACGGGGATTCCCACCCACTTCTTCTCCCGCGACGAGATCTGCGACCTCTTTCCCGATCTCTCCCCCGTCACGCTCCGCGAGGTCTCGTGGATGATGGGTGTCGGGAAGGGGCAGAGAAAGCGGGCGGAAATAGAGGGACTCTTTGCGAGGTCCCCCTGATCAGCACGGTCCCGCGGGGACTTCGCCCGCGGCCCGGAATTCCCGCCGCGAGTCCCAACAGGTGCCTTTAATACCCTGACAGGTGAACCCTTCTCGCTGTCTTGGGCCCGTGGTCTAGTCGGTTCATGACGTCGCCCTTACACGGCGGAGGCCGCCGGTTCGAATCCGGCCGGGCCCATGGCGACGGGTTCCCGGGCACTCCCCTGTTTCGCACGGCCACCACGTGCAGGCGACAACACCGGGGATCCCGACCCCTGCTTTTCGGCCGGTGCGCCGGCCACCCTCCCCGCCACGCGGACCGCTCCCGGGAAGGGAGGGGACACAATAGAAAAGTATTTAAGGGGTACCTGCGGCACCCCTCCCCGCGGGGGCCGGATTTTCACCCCATTTTATGCGATCCCTGTCAGACACACCCCTTTCCGGGATCCGGAGCCGTCCCGTATACGATTCCCCCTGCGTTCCGGAAAAATTAATAATTGCGGTTATTTTTTCAATTGGGTCGATTATAATTCTTTTTCCACGTGGATGGATAATCTCGGTCCAATCGGAAATTCCGTTCCAAGACGTCTGACGCATGTCAAAAGGGGCGAGGAAAATACCCTTTCGACCATGGCATTTATATAGGAGAACGTAAAATGGTTTTTTGGTGCACCGTTCAGCGGGCGACGCCTGCCTGAAAAAGCACTATACAATCAAGGTGGCATCAATATAGGCAGTACTCCAGGCTTTAAAGGTGGCGGCGCTTCCCGGTACACCAGAATGAGATATCACATCGGAGTGAAAAAGGTATCGGATCGCACCGGGGAGGTTCCCCGGTGCATCCCAAAGTTCACCGTAAAAGACTGCTTTTCCAAGAAGGAGATTTTATAGGGAGATTCCTCGGAACCGGCCGACAAGGAGGACCGGGTGGTCCGCGGTCGACCCGCGAGGGTCACGGCCTTACCAGTTCTCACGCCCTTTTCACGATGTCGACCAGCGTGATCGTCGCCTCGAGGTCCCGGCCCGCGAGGGGGTGGTTCTGGTCGACCGTCGTCGTCTCCGCCGTGATATTCGTGAAGACGTAGAACACGACCTTGCCGTCCGGGAGCCTGTACTTGAGGATGAGGCCCTCGACACCGGGGATTTCCACCTTCGTGAACGTCCCGTTCTGTTCCAGCTCGTCGAGTTTCCTCGTGAGGAGCGGCGTGCTCACGACACCCACCTTCTTCTCGTCGCGCGGGCCGTACCCGAGCTCGGCCGGGATGAGGACCGTCCTTGTCTCTCCCGGGTGCATCCCCACGATCGCCCTGTCGAACCCCTCGATCATCACGCCGGAACCGAGGACGAACTCCAGGGGTGTCGCGTTCTCGTTGCTCTCGAACGGCGCGCTGCCGGGAAATGCCATCCGGTACGTGACCCTCACGGTGTCGCCGGGCGCGGCTCCGCGGGCGGGCGTCTTCTCGGCCGCAGTGCAGCCTGACGCGGCGACCGCGAGCATGAGCACGAGCGCGAGCGCGATGCACGCGAAGGGCAGGGCGGCCTCCCGGTGCGTGCCCTGCGTCTTATTCCACCCCCGTTCCATGGGATCGGGGTATGTGCCTGTTTGGAGATAACACCGTCGGAATCGAGTGCGCCACCCGTGCCCGTCCCCTGTCTTTCCGGAAAAACCTGTGAAACCGTGTCCGAATCGAATTCTATTTAACGTCCAAGCTTCCATAAAACGGGTAAGACGCGCGTTCCGGGGTATTTTCAATGGCAGAAGACGAGTACAGGGTCGCCAGTGTCGGCGGGAAGGAGGTCCAGTGGGATCCCGCGCAGCTCCGCAAGGTCCGGGAACACCCGTGCTTCTCTGAAAAGGCATGCCACGCGTTCGGGAGGTGCCACCTCCCGGTCGCCCCCAAGTGCAATATCCAGTGCAACTACTGCATAAGGGACTTTGACTGTGTCAACGAGAGCAGGCCCGGCGTGACGACGAAGGTCCTCTCCCCCCGCGAGGCGGTCGACCTCGTCAGGAGGGCGATCGAGAAGTTCCCCTACATAAAGGTTGTCGGGATCGCGGGGCCCGGTGAACCCCTCGCGAACGAGGAGACGTTCGAGACGCTCCGGCTCCTGCACGAGGAATTCCCCAACGTCATCAAGTGCATCAGCACGAACGGCCTCCTCCTCCCGGAGAAGATCGATCTCCTCCAGAAGTACGACGTCGGGAACATCACGGTCACGCTCAACGCGATCGATCCCGACATCGGCGCGAAGATCTACCAGTTCGTGGATTACAAGGGGAAGAGGTACGAGGGGCGCGAGGCCGCAGAGATCCTGATCAAGAACCAGCTCGAGGGCATCAGGAAGGCGGTCGAGCGGAAAATGATCGTGAAGGTGAACACCGTGTACATCCCGGGGATAAACGAGGACCACATCCCGGAGATCGCGCGCAAGGTCGGGGAGATGGGCGTCTACACCTTCAACATCATCCCCCTAATCTCCCAGTACAAGTTCTCGCACATCGCCCCGCCCACGCCCGAGATGAAGAGGAAGATGCAGGACGAGTGCGCGAAGTACGTCCGCCAGATGAGGCACTGCCAGCGGTGCAGGGCAGACGCGATAGGGCGGCTCGGAAAGGACGTCCAGTCCTGCCTGTACTCCGACTGAATGGGGAAACCCCCCATTTTTCCCGAAGTAATCCGAGAGGATCCCGCGAAGCACGTGGGACCGGCGCGCGGAACAATCAAAAAAATTATTCCTTGTTCCTGTTCTCCCCGAGGACCTGCTCGAGGAACTCGAGGAGAGGGGCCAGCGCGTCCGGGACACCGGTCGTCTCTGTCACGATGGTGCGGTTCCCGATGACCAGCGTGTAGGTGAAGTAGTCTGCCCCCGGGGACGGGGCCGGGTACGTCCCGTTCAGGCCTGCGGCCTCCACGTCCCGTAGAAGCCTCTCCAGCCTCTCCATCTCGTCGGGATCGAGCACGAAGCTCCCCGACTTCTGCCGCGTCTGGTAGACTGCCTGGCCATCGCTGTAGATCACCATCCGGTCGGAAAACCCGGCGATACCCCCGGTGCGCGAGTAATCCACGAGGAGCGGGGGGGCTCCCACGACGGGGGGCCTCTCGCCTTGGTCACCGGTGCAGCCGGCGGTGAATGCAATCGGGATGACGAGCAAAAGGAGGAGGACGACCGGGCCGGCGCCGGTGCCCTTTTCATCGCGGACCCGCGGTGTTCCTGACCCCATGGGTGTGTATCCTCTCTCCTCTGTTCTCACTGCGCCCAGATATATCTTTGATCCCGCGCGGAACCCCGGATTTGGCCTCCCGCGTGCCCCCGTCCACGCGACCGGCGTCGCGCGCGTGGAGACCGGGTCGGCGGGCCCCTCCCGCGGGGGAGACGGGGGACGCGCACCCCTCATATCATCAGGACATCGTCCGGGCCACCCTTCTGGTCCTTCTTCCCGGGCGCGACCTCCTCGATTGCCCGCAGGAGCGCGTCGACCTTCGGGTTTGAGAAGATCTCGCGGAACGCGGCGAGTTCTGCCGTGTTCATGACCATGACGCCCTTCTTCTTCATGGGAACACCCTTCTGGTTGACGGGGTTGACCTCGATTGCGAGCGAGGGAGGGCGCGTCTTCGTCCCCGGGAGCTTGATGATGGAGACGCCGTTCAACGAGGTGTTCTTCCTCTCCCAGTCCTCCCCGGTCTCGAGGAATGCCCGCAGGACATCGACCAAATCCATGGAGTAACTCTCAGAAGACCAATGATAAAAAAGGCTGTGGTGCGCGGTGCGAAAATCCGCGCGCCCGCGGGGATGTTCCCGGGCCCGCACGCTGATATCGGGGGAAAACCCAACTGATCCGGAGAACGACCTGTCATGCCATCGCTCGCCCTCGATCCCGGCCAGCCCTTCGACCTCGATCTCACCCTCTCGTGCGGGCAGGTGTTCTCCTGGGAGAAGTTCGGGGACACGTGGAGAGGGGTCGTGGGGGGAAACGCTGTACGGGTCGCGCAGCGCGGCGACCGGCTCGTGTACTCCGGTGTTCCGCGCCGGTTCGTCCGGGATTACTTCGCGCTCGACGTCGACCTGCCCTCCATCCTCTCCGAGATCGACATCGATCCCGTCATCGGCCGCGCGATCTCCCGGTGTGCCGGGCTGCGCATCGTCCGGCAACCCCCGTGGGAATGCCTCGCGTCCTTCATATGCGCGACGTACGCGAGCATCCCGGGGATAAGGAAGAGGGTCTCCCTCCTCCGCGAGTACCTCGGCGAACCCGTCCCCGGCGGGGAACCCGGCCTCCACGCGTTCCCCTCCGTCGACGCGGTCGCCCGCGCGGGAGACGATCTCATCCGCCGGTGCAGGCTCGGGTACAGGGCTCGGTACCTCGCGGAGACGGCGCGCATCCTCTCGGGGCGGCCCGGGTGGGCAGAGGAGATCGCATCCCTCCCGTCGCCCGAGGCGAGGAGGGAACTCCAGAAACTCCCCGGCGTCGGGAAGAAGGTCGCTGACTGCGTGCTCCTCTTCGCATTCGGGAGGTACGACGTCTTCCCGGTCGACGTATGGGTGGAGAGGATCATGCGGGCGTACTACCCCGCGTGCAGGGACTTCCGGAAGTACGAGCAGGTGAGCAGGTTCGGGAGGGCGTACTTCGGGGAGTATGCCGGATACGCCCAGGAGTACCTCTACTGCATGCGGCACGAGCTCGCGGGGAGGGGGGAGGAACGGGGGATGGGCGCGCCCGGGTGAGGGCGCCCAAGCCCGCTCACGTGCCCGACTCCCAGCCGGAGAGGTACTCCTTCTGGGCGTCCGTGAGGGTGTCGATGCGCAGTCCGAGGGCGGCAAGCTTCCTCGCGGCGACCATCTCGTCGATCTCCCCGGGGACCTCGTGGACCCCCGGTTCCATGGAGCGCCCGTTCCGGGCGATGTGGAGGGCGCAGAGTGCCTGCAGCGAGAAGCTCAGGTCCATCACCTCGATGGGGTGTCCCATCCCCTTCGGGACCGCGAGGTTGACGAGCCTGCCTTCCGCGAGGACGTGGAGGTCCTTGCCGTGGACCGTGTAGGTATCTATCCCCTCGCCCCTGACGATCCTCTCGGCGTTCTCCTCGAGCCACCCGATATCTATCTCCACGTTGAAGTGGCCCGCGTTCGCGAGGATTGCACCGTGCCGCATCCGCAGGAAGTGGGGGGCCGTGATCACGGACGTGTTCCCCGTCGCGGTGATGAATATCTCGCCCACGGCGGCTGCTTCTTCCATCGGCATGACCGAGAACCCGTCCATGTACGCCTCGAGTGCCCTCCTCGCGTCGACCTCCGTCACGATGACCCTCGCGCCGAGCCCGTGCAGTTTCCGCGAGAGTCCCCTGCCGCAGAACCCGTACCCTGCCACGACCACCGCTTTGCCCGCGACGAGCACGTTCGTCGTGAGCATGATGCCCGCGATCGCGCTCTCCCCCGTCCCGTGCACATTGTCAAAGTGCCTCTTCATGGGGGTATCGTTCACCGCGATCACGGGGAAGGCGAGCTTCTTCTCCCTCGCCATCGCGCGGAGCCGGTGGACGCCCGTCGTCGTCTCCTCGCACCCGCCGATGACGTGGGGGAGGACGTCCCTCCTCGCCGTGTGGAGCCTGTGGATGAGGTCCATCCCGTCGTCGATGACGATCTCCGGGCGCGAGTCGAGCACCCTGTCGATGGCCTCGTAGTACTCGCGCGCGCTAACGCCCCTCCGGGCGTGGCACTCGACGCCCGGGACGTCGTTTAGGGCCCGCGCGACGTCGTCCTGCGTGCTGAGCGGGTTGCACCCCGTGATCGAGACGCGGGCCCCGCCCGCGGCGAGCGTCTCCACGAGGCATGCCGTCTTTGCTTCGACGTGGAGAGCCATCCCGATGCGAATCCCCTCGAGGGGTCTCTCCCCGCGGAACTCCTCCGCGATGGAGGAGAGGACGGTCATGTACTGCTTCGCCCACGAGATCTTCCTTCTCCCGGTATCCATTGGAACACTCCCGGTCGCGGGTAACCGCGCTTGTTTCCCCGGTTCCATAAGGATTCGGCGGCCAACTCTCTTAAAACCCGGCGCACGCCGCTCCACAAGCATGATATCCCCCGCTGGTTTACCTTCTCCCATGACACTCACCCGCCGCATCATCCCGTGCCTCGACCTGAAAGACGGGAGGGTCGTCAAGGGAACGCACTTCGTCGGGCTCCGCGACGCGGGAGACCCCGTGGAGCTCGCCCAGCGCTACAACGAGCAGGGGGCAGACGAGGTCGTCTTCCTCGACATCACCGCCTCCGTCGAGGCGCGGGGGATCATCCTCGACGTGATCACCCGCGCCGCCGACCAGCTCTTCCTCCCCCTCACCGTCGGCGGCGGCATCAGGTCCGTGGACGACATCCAGCAGATACTCCGCGCGGGCGCCGACAAGGTGAGCATCAACACGAGCGCGGTGCAGGACCCCTCGCTCATCGACAGGGCCTCGGAGAAGTTCGGGACCCAGTGCATCGTTCTCGCCGAGGACGTCCGGCGGAATTTCTCGGAAAATCCCGGTGCGACGACGATCGTGCTCCCCGACGGGAGGGAGTGCTGGTACGAGGTCGTCACCCACGGGGGGAGGCGCCCCACGGGGATCGACGCGGTATCGTGGGCGATCGAGGCGGAGGAACGCGGCGCGGGGGAGATCCTCCTCACGAGCATGGAGACCGACGGGACGAAGAGCGGCTTTGACATCCCCATCACCGCGGCGATATCCGACGCGGTCGGGATCCCGGTGATCGCGAGCGGCGGGGTGGGGTGCCTCGAGCACTTCTACGAGGGGTTCGTGCGCGGCAAGGCGGACGCCTGCCTCGCGGCGAGCGTCTTCCACTACGGCGAGCTCACGGTGCGGCAGGTGAAGGAGTACCTTGCCGCCCGGGGTATCCCGGTACGGCTGTGAGGTCGATCTCGACCGCGGCGACGGGGTGCTCGAGGTCCCACGCGTTCAGGACGGCGGGGTGGATCTCCCCGAAGACGCCTATCCTCTCCCCCCCGCACGTGAGCGCCCCGCGCCTGCCGGGGATGAAGGCCGGATCGTCCGATTCTTCGACACCATACGCGATCCCCAGTTCCCTGCAGAGGGCATCCGCGACCGCGTAGGCCTCGGAGAAATCCGCGGAAGCGTGGATGCTCGCGCAGGCTGCGCGCGGGAGCGTCTCCGTCCCCTCGACGACGTCCCCCACCGCGAAGATCCTCTGGGGGAGTTCCCTGTGCCGGTTGAGCGCGCACGCCTCGAGGAGGAGGGGGAGGATGTCCGTCCTCACCACCGCCTGCTCCTCGGATATCGGGTGCAGGACCCGCAGCGCCGTCTCTTTCAGGGGCCGCTGCATCCTCTCCGCGAGGACCTCCTCGCTCGTGAGGGAGAAGGGGAGGACCTCGGCGAATCCGAGGCCGCAGAGGATCTCCCGCGTGACCGCGTAGATCTCCATCACGGGGTGGGGGGCCCCTATGGTGAACGTCGGCGGTATCTCGGCCTCGAAGTTCCCGTAGCCGTAGGCGATCGCGACATCCTCGAAGATATCCCAGTCGTGCATGATGTCGGCCCTGTAGCAGGGGACGAGGACCCTCACGCGGGAAGGCCCTTCGGGTTCCGCCCCGTACCGCATCCTCTCGAGCAGGGCCGCGAGTGTTGCAGGATCGAGCCTCACGCCGAGGAGGGCGGACGCGTCCTCCGCGCTCACGGTCCGCTCCGACGGGAGCAGGTCGGGCACTTCCCGCCCCCCGACGCGGACGCTCTCGATCGTCGCCCCCGTCTCGGCGAGTGCCGTGCAGATGATGTTGACCGCGGTCATCACGGCGCGCTCGTCCGTTCCCGTGGTGTCGAGCAGGAGGTTCCTCGTCTGCCGCGTGACGCGGGTGAGCTCCCCGTTGATGATCGGCGGGAACGAGAGGACCCTGTCCTCGGCATCGACGATGAGGGGGTAGAGCGGGAAGTCCCTCACAATGTGGGCGTAGGCGCGCCCTTTCGGATGGTGGTCGAGTATCTCCTCGAGGGTCATCTCGCGGTCGAAGTCGAGGGGGACAAACGACCGCGACTTCTCCGCCGCGATGTACCGGAAGGGCGGGGTGACCGCGTCGAGGTCGTGGATCCCTATCGCGACCTTGCTCCTCCCCCTCCCCACGGCCCAGTGGAGTGCCTCCTGCAGCCCCATCAGGGAGAGAATCGCCTCCTCGTCGAGGGATACGTTCCTGATGACCGCCGACCCGAGGCACGGGCGGATCGCCGCGAGGGCGGGGTCGACCGCGAATTCTATCCCGGAGGGCGTGACCGAGTACCGGGGGAGTCCCGTCTCCTTGCCGAGGAATCCCCTCATCGCCCGCGCGACACCCTCGACCGAGAAGAGGTCCGGGCGGCAGGGGAAGAACTCCACGTCGACGTGGTCTTCCTCCACGCGCTCGATGTCCGAGCCGATCATGGGGAGGTGCGCGAGGATCGTCTCCCTCCCCTCCCCGGTCAGCTCCTCGAGGTACCGGAAGTTCAGCCTTATCACCGGCACGGCCGGTCCCCCCCTGTTCCGCCCGATGCGGGGAGCCACGAGGGCGTGTCCCTGATCCACCCGATGTCACTCTTGTAGAGGAGGCGGAGGTCCGAGAGGCCCAGCCGGAGCATGGCGATGCGGCTCACCCCGAGCCCCCACGCGAGCACCGGGTGGACGATGCCGAACGGGGCGGTGACCTCCCTGCGGAAGATCCCGGCACCGCCCATCTCCACCCACCCGAGGGACGGGACGTACACCTCGGGCTCGACGCTCGGCTCGGTGTACGGGAAGTAGCCGGGCCGGAACCTCACGTCCGGGAATCCCATCCTGCGGTAGAACTCTTTCAGGAACCCGAGGAGGTGGCGGAAGGTGACGCCCTCGTCCATCACGATCCCCTCGAGCTGCTCGAACTCCGGCAGGTGGGTCGGGTCGATGGCCTCGCGCCTGTAGACCCTGTTGATGCAGAAGGCCTTGACGGGCGGTTTGGGGTGCGCGGCGAGGTGCTGGATGGAGAGGCTCGTCGTGTGGGTCCGGAGCACGCACTGCTCGGCCTTCTCCCTCGACCACCGGCCCCCCCACCCCGTCGAGGAGGTATCCCCGCCGGAGAGGTGCGTGTCCCTGACGCGTTCCCAGCCCTCGGGGAGGGGGAACTTCTCGGCGAGGTAGAACGTGTCCTGCATCTCGCGGGCGGGGTGGTCCTGGGGCTGGAAGAGGGCGTCGAAGTTCCAAAACGCGCTCTGGACGATGCCGCCGTAGATCTCCGAGAAGCCCATGGAGAGGAGGAGCTTTCGCATCTCCTCTATCACGCGCTGGTAAGGGTGGATCTTCCCCGGGTATACCCTCCGCGGCGGGGCCTTGAGGTTGTACCCGCGCAGCCTAAGGTTCTTCCACGCGCCTGATACGATCTGCTCCCGCGTGAGCGTTCCTGCCTCCCCCGGCGCGTCAATACCCCGTTCTGCGCACGCAAGGCCGCGGGGCGTGATACTGATCCTGTACCGGGTCTCGTTGTTCTCCACGACGAGGTTGCGTTTCTTCAGCTCTTCGAGGCCGGATCCGCCGCGGGAGAGGTCGCGGAGCGCAAGCTCGTCCTCCCCCGGGGCGTCCTTCCCGGTCTTCTCCACCATGCCGTCCCTCACGACGATCCAGCCCTTCCTCTTCATCTGGCCGATCCCGATCCTCGCGAGGGGGTGGCGGGAGAGTTCCTGCACGGGGATCCTCCCCGAGAAGCTCTCGAGGAGTTGCCTCTCGGGGAGGCCTTCCCTCGCGTACCTCTCCCCCTCCTCGGTGAGGGCATACGTCGTCCTCACCTCCTTCTCCACCTCGCAGAGGCCGCGGTCGGAGAGGAGGTAGGCATACTGGATGACGGACTCCGGGGCCACGCCCAGCTCGGCGGCGAGGGTGGCCGGGTCCCCGGACTTCACCCTCGCGAGGACCACAAGGAGCCTCTTTTCGTTCGCTGAAAGGTCCATCTCACTCCACCTTCACCATGTGCGCCACGGCCTCCATCTTCTCGCGGAAATCGCGGATGAACGCGAGCACCCTCTCCGCCGTCTCCTTCTTGCACTGCCCGCACAGGAGCTCCCCCTCCCGGCACCGCCTGTGGATGTCGGCAAGCTCCCTGTCGTCTTCCACCATGTGGAAGAGGTTGAGGAGGAAGACCGGGCACTTCTCGGGTTCTCCCCCAAGTTCCCTCTGCTCGGCGAGCGTTGCCCGCCCGCCCGTGAACGCGTTCATCAGCTTCTTTCTCACGACGTCGTCCGGCTCGAAGAACGTGATCGTGCTCTCGGGGACGCTGCTTGACATCTTCCCTCCCTGGAGGCCCGGCATGAACCTGTGGTACGTGGACGAGGGGGTGTGGAATGCGTACCCCCCGTGCGCCCTCTCGACCTCGCGGACCGCGGCACTCACCTCCGCGCACCGGGCACCCGGGATGTCCACGTGCCCCTGGTACCTGCGGGAGCCGGGGAACCGCTCGTGGACAGCCGCGAGCGCCTGCTCGGGGGCATTCTTCGACCTCACGCTGACGTAGCCGTCGCGCTCTTCCACGGTGAACATCCGGAGCTTGTGCGCGATCCCGCGCGTGAGACGGATGTGGGGGTCCTGGTCGATTCCCACGGGGACGATCGTCGGCGCGGGGAAGCTGTCCACCTGCGGGAAGAGGATGTCGGCGACCTGCGTGATCACGCACTCCGCGTGCGCGAGGGTCGTCTCGTCCGAGAAACCGTATATCGCCTGGAGCTCGGAGAAGTTCACCCTCGTTGCCGCCTCGAAGGCGAGGTCTTTCAAGGCGTTATTCCGGCTCTGGAAGTACGTCTTCCCCCGGTACCCGAGGGCATAGAGGCAGAGGAGGTACTCCCGCCCGTACTCGTCGCACTGCGCCCACGAAAGTTCCCGGACGGCGTGGGCCTCCCTGTCCGCGATCGTGATGTACCCCGTCCCGCCCTGCTGCACGTGCCAGACGACCTCCTTCATCACCATCAGGTGCCCGAGGTGCGGGTGGCCGGACGGCATGAACCCCGTGAGGACGTGGAAAGGCTTCCCGTCCCTGATGGCCTCGGCGATGGCCCTGTAATCCCTGTGGCCCACGACCACCCCTCGCGAGATGAACGGGGGGACCCGGGGGAGTATCCCCGCGACCGTGTGGATGGGCTCGATACCGAAGAGGGAGAAGAGCTTCTCTATGTCGTCCGCCTGCTGGGAGGACCATGGATTGATCGGCGCGTCCATTCTCTTCCTGGCCTAAAGCTTGATCCGGGCGAATTCCACGTACCGGATTCCCCCGGAGTGTACGCACGCAAACAACATCTTCTTTTTGACGCTGTGGGCCAGGCGGACGGACCTCGAGATGCTGCTCATGGGGAGCGCCGCGGCGAGGGGGAGGGCCTGGACGAGCATCTCGGAATGGGGTTTCTTCCCGGTATAGACCCTGAAGTGGTGGCCGAACTTGTACCCCGTCTTGGGCACGAGGCCCCTCCCCCTCAGGTCCTCGTACACGGCGAGCTTCTCGGGGAATTCCGGGTCGGACTCGCGGGCCACGTGGAGGAACGACTCGTAATCCAGCCGTTTCCCACTGTCCACGAGGACGAGGTTCCCCGCCCGCATCAGGCAGAGGACTTCAAGGGGGGAGAGGACGAGCCGGAGGGGATCTAGCTGCATCCCCCACCCGCCGGGAAGGGCCTTGCCCCCCGTGCGGACGACCGCGTACCGCCCCACGAGTTCGCCCTCGAGCACCGGCAGGGGCTCGCCGCCGGGCACCCGCTCGGGCTCCTGGACCTTCACCTCGTAGTAGGTGAGCTCGTTCTCGTCGTCCACGGCGGCGAGCACGTGCTGCTTGCGGATGTTGCGGGAGGCCGAGACTTCCCCGATGACCTTCTCGAAGACGACGAGGTCGCGTTCCGAGACGACCGAGACGCTGTACTGGGACGGGCCCGCGCCCGGTTTCTGGCCGCGGCGGAAGACCCGGAAGTCGTGGGGACCGCTCTGGACGGCGTACCCCCTCTCCCTTATGTCCCGGTAGACGAGGAACGACCGCATGCGGTTCGAGCCGGAGGCGAGCGCGGCAAGGAGCGTGTCGAAGGTATGGCCCTCGACCTCGATCCGCCCCCTGTGGAGGAGGTAGAGCGCCTCCTCGGGAGAGAGCCGGAGGCCGTTTCCCTCCGGCCGCCCGTACCCGCTCTGCTCGTAGAGGACCCGCCCTTCAGGGCCGAGGCGGACATCCCTTCCGTCGAATACTGCCTTCACGCGTGCACCCGCGGGAGAGTGTGTTCCACGGGAGGGGGGTTCATGGTCCCGTGTGGCGGATTCCCGCGCGGGATACGTGCGGGGTGGGGACAGTCACTCCGCAAGTTCCCTCACCTTCCGGATGTTCCCCGCGTCGTCCCTCCTTCCGTCGACGGGTGTCTCGCAGATGAGGGGCCTCTCCCTGAAGAAGTCGGTGTGGAGCATGAGGGAGAAGCCCTCCTCGCCGATGGCCCCCATCCCCACGTGCTCGTGGCGGTCGAGGCCGGATCCCTTCTCCCCCTTCGAGTCGTTGAGGTGGATGAGGCGGACGAGCGGGAGCCCAATCATCTCGTCGATCGCGCCGACCGTCTCCTCGATCCCCTCCGCGGTCCGGAGCTCGTACCCCGCGCCGAAGGCGTGGCACGTGTCGAAGCAGACCCCCACCCTCGACGGGTACTCGATCCCGTCGAGGACCGCTCTCAGGTCTTCAAACGCGCTGCCCACGCTGTTCTTCTCCCCCGCGGTATTCTCGAGGAGGAGGGTGACGCCGGGTGGCGCGGTGGAGAGGGCGGCGTTCACGGCCTCGATCACCCTCCTCCTTCCCGCATCCACCCCTGCCCCGAGGTGGTGGCCGAGGTGCGTGACGAGGTAGGGTATCGAGAGCTGCCGGCACCGGTCGAGCTCCGCGGTGAGGGCTGCCCTCGACTTCTCGTAGATGTCTTCCCTAGGGCTCGCGAGGTTCGGGAGGTAGGGCATGTGGTCGAAGACGGGCGCGATCCCGGATGCAGCGAGCGCGGAACGGAATGCCCCCGACTCATCCTCCGGGATCTCCCTGTACGTCCAACCTCGGGGATTCCGCGAGAATATCTGGAACGTGTCGCACGAGATCGCCCTTGCCCTCTCCACGGACTGGGCAATCGATCCCGCGATCGAGATGTGGACCCCCACCTTCACCATTCGCCTCTCCTCCCACCCCTCCCTCCGGGGAACCTATGTCGTTAGAATATCAATGGACGGCGGGAAAAATCCTTGCCCCGCGTTCAAAGGGGGGGAACGGGTCTCCCGTGGTCATCCCCGGCGGGTATCGCCCCGCGGGATACCGTGGGTCACGGCTCTTTCCCGCCGAGGACCGTCTCGATCTCCTCGAGGACGACCTTTTTATCGAACGGCTTGATGATGTACCCCGATGCTCCCTTCTTCACGGCCTCCCTGACGGTGTATTCCTGGTGGTCCCCGGTGCACATGATGACCTTCGTCCCCGGGCTCTCCTTCTTTATCTCTTCGAGGGTCTGGATGCCTTTAATGTGCGGCATGATGAGGTCGAGGATGACGAGGTCGGGCGAGGTCTCCCTGACCTTGCGGACCGCCTCGATCCCGTCGGCCGCCTCGCCGACGATCTCGTGGCCGCCCTCCCTGACGATCCGGGCGAGGAGGAACCGCGTCATCTGGGAGTCATCGACGAGGAGTATTCTCCCCATTTTCCATCACCTAGAGTAGAGGGAGGGACTATATAAAATGCCCTTATCGCCGCGCGGGGTCATGTCCCCGCGAGGGCCCCTAGCTCCCTCATGACGTGCGCGCCGAACTCCGTGGTCGTCGCGGTCCCCCCGAGGTCCCTCGTCCGGATGCCCCTCGCGAGGACACGGGTGATCGCCTCCTCGAGGGCACGGGCGGATTCCGGGTCGCGGGCACTGTACGAGAGGAGCATCCCCGCGCTCCGGAGCGCGGCGACCGGGTTTGCGAGGTTCTTCCCGGCGATGTCGGGGGCGCTCCCGTGCACGGGCTCGTAGAGGGCATGGCGATCCCCGATGTTCGCGCTCGGCAGCATCCCGAGCCCGCCGACGAGGAATGCCGCGACGTCGGAGATGATGTCGCCGAACATGTTCTCGGTGAGGATGACGTCGTAGTTGCCGGGGTGCTGGAGGATGTCGAGGCAGAGGGCATCGATGTAGCATTCCCGGCAGGGAACCCCTGCCTTCCGCGCCTCGGCGAGGCAGATGTCCCTGAAGAACGCGTCCGCCTTGAGGACGTTCGCCTTGTGGCCGATCGTCAGGTGCCGCCTCTTCTTCGCGAGCCGGCAGGCGCACCTCGCGATGCGCTCGCTCCCCTTCCGCGTGATGCACCGCAGGGTGCAGGCGGACTCCCCGTCGATCTTCTCCACGCCGGAGTAGAGCCCTTCCGTGTTCTCCCTGACGATGACGATGTCGAAACCCTCGCCGCGGACGGGCCTGATGTTCGCGTAGAGGTCGAGGGCCTTCCGTATCTGCACGACCACGCTGCGGTACCCCGGGTCGGGGGGGGTCGTGACCGCGCCGAAGAGTATCGCGTCCGCGGAGGCGAGGTCCTCGATGTCGCGCGGGGTGATCGCCTCGCCGGTCCTCTGCCACTTCCCGTACCCCACCTCGACCTCGAAGAACTCGAAGTCGGGCCGGAGGATCTCGAGGGCCTTCCTCGCGACGGGGATGACCTCGTGGCCTATCCCGTCCCCCTCGACGACGGCGATCCTCACGGGGATCCTCCCCCCGCTCTCCCGACGAGCCCGACGACTGCCCGGTAAATCTCCGCGGGACCCGCGCCCCAGTGGACGACTGTACCCCTCTTCCCGTTGACCGTCCTCTCCCCGCCCCGCTCCTTCCTGCAGCAGCGCGTGATGAAGGGCTCTTCCCGCACCATCCGGAGAGGGCAGATGTCGATGAACTCTATCCCCTCCCCGTAGCATTCCCGCGCGATCTCCGCGCCCGTTTGGCAGCCCGCGACCCTCTCTCCGGGAAAGACCGGGTCCGCATCGAGCGTCCGCGGGAACCCCGCGGCCCTGCACGGGAAGACGTCCGCGCCGGTCCGCGAGATGTCGACGACGTGGTGGACGAACGCGACGTCGAGTTCCCCGAACATGCCCGCGCCCTCGAGTTCCCGGATCGTGGAGGAGAGGCTCGGCAGGGGCGGGGACACGTCGTACACGTGCACCTTCCGGAACGCCGAGGGGTCAGGGTCGAGGACGAATGTCACGTGGCCGTCGCGCCCGAAAAAGACCGTGCACCGCGTCCCGCTCCCGAACGCGAGGTCGACGAGCCGGGCCCTGTCGTGGATGCAGACCTCCCCGGGGTACGCGCTCACCTCCCCCGCTGCCGCGAGGACGCGGATCGCCGTGACGGGGCGCATCGTTCCCCCCGCCGAGGGGGCCGTCTCGACCTCGAGGAGCTCTAGGCCGCTCCCCGTCTCGCGGATGAGGTACCTCGTGAGGAAGTAGACCCTCTCCCCGCAGGGCCTGCCCCTCGCGTAGCCGACGACCTTGCACTCGCGCGGGAATATCACTGCCTGCTCCTCCAGTACTCCACGAGGCCGCCCGCGGAGAGGATCGCGAGCATGCGGGGGGAGAGCGGGCGTGCCGTGTACGTCCTCCCGCCCACCACGATCGTCCCCGTCGCGGGGTCTGCACTGACCAGCTCCCCCTCCGCGCAGGGGCACGCGCACTCCATGGCGGGAAGGCCCGTGTTGATGGCATTCCGGAAGAATATGCGCGCGAAGGAGGGCGCGACAACGCAGCGGACACCCGCCTCCCGGAGCGCGATGGGGGCCTGCTCGCGGGACGACCCGCACCCGAAGTTCTTCCCCGCGATGATGATCGCGCCCCGGAGCCGGGGGGCGAGGGACGGGTCGAGGTCCTCGAAGACGTGGGACGCCCAGACCGACCTGTCCTTCGTCCGGAGGTACCTCCCCGCGATGATGAGATCGGTATCGATGTCGGGCCCGAGGCAGACCGCGTGGCCTTCCACTCTCATCGCGGCACCCCCGGCACCGCGAGGGCACCCGCGAGCGCGCTCGCGGCGGCAGTCGATGGGGACGCGAGGTAGACCTCGCCCCCGACGCCCATCCTGTTCCTGAAGTTCCGGTTCGCCGTCGAGACGCAGACCTCGCCCTTGCCGAGGACGCCCTGGTGGGCCCCGAGGCACGGGCCGCACCCCGGCGGGAGGATGGTGCACCCCGCCTCGATAAGCCACGAGAGGACTCCCCTCTCTGCCGCCCGGGCAAGCACGCGGCGCGAGGCGGGGGCGACGAGCGTGCGGACCCTGACCTTCTTGCCCCGGACTACCCGGGCAAACCTCTCGAGGTCGCTATACCTCCCGTTCGTGCACGTCCCGAGGAAGACCTGGTCGACCGGGAGCCCCGCGAGATCCTCGACGGGTTTCACTGTGTCCACGCGGTGGGGGACCGCGACGACGGGGACGACATCGGAAGCATCTATCTCGAGCGTCCGCGCGTACCCGCAGTCCTCCGGGACCTGCGGCTCGACGTAGTGGCCGTGCGCGCGGAGGTAAGCGCACGTCTTCTCGTCCGCGTAGAAGAGGCCAACTTTTGCGCCCGTCTCGACGGCGAGGTTGGAGAGGGTCATGCGGTCCTCCACCGGGAGCGAGGGCACGCACTCCCCGAGGAACTCGAGCGCCATGTATGTGGCGCCGTCCATCGTGAGGCGGGCGACGTAGGTGAGGGCGAGGTCCTTTGCCTCCGCGGGCTCGCGCAGGGAACCCCCGAGGTAAATCCCGATGGTCTCCGGGACGCGGAACCACGTCCCCCCGTCCGCCCAGATGGCTGCCATGTCGGTCGCGCCGACCCCCGTCGCGAATGCCCCGAATGCCCCGAGCGTGCAGGTGTGCGAGTCTGCCCCCACGATGATTTCGCCGGGGAGGGCGATCCCCTCGCCCATGAGCTGGTGGCAGATCCCCTCGCCCACGTCGGCGAAGGGGAGGCCGTGCTCCCTCGCGAAACGGCGCAGCTCGGCCTGCAGCACGGCCGTCTCGGAATTGTTCGCGGGCACGATGTGGTCGAAGAAGACGTACGTCCTCTCCTTCCCCGCGAGCCTCCCCGCGCCCATCGCGTTCCACGCCTCGAGGGTGAGCACCCCCGTCCCGTCGTGCACGTAAGCGCGGTCGACCCTGCAGTCCACGTAGCTGCCCGCCGGTGCACCGAGGATCCTCTCCGAGAGCGTCGTCACAGCGGCGGTCCCCCCATCACCATCTTGATGAGGTCGATCAGCGTCTCGTCCGTGAGCTCGGCCTTCTTCTCGCCCCTGTCCTTGACGAGCTCGAGGAGGCGGCAGAGGTCCTTCTCCGGGAGGGAGTACCCGAGCCGGGAGACCTCGTGCTCGAGCGCCTTCTTGCCCGTGTGCTTGCCGAGGACGAACCTCCGCTGGGCCCCCACGAGCGAGGGCGGGAAGTACTCGTAGGTCGAGGGATCCTCGAGGATCGCCGCGATGTGAATCCCGCTCTCGTGGCGGAACGCGTGGTCCCCCACGACGGGCTTGAGCTTGTCCACGTGTATCCCGGAGTACTGGGCGACCATCGAGGAGAGGGAGACGAGGTGCGAGAGGTCGTACTTCCTCACGTTCCCCTTCATGTACAGCGCGACGAGGACCTCCTCGAGTGCCGCGTTTCCCGCCCGCTCCCCGATGCCGTTCACGGTCGTGTGGAGCTGGAATGCACCGGCCTGTGCCGCCGCGATCGTGTTCGCGGTCGCCATCCCCATGTCGTTGTGGCAGTGGGCGCAGAGGGGTTTCTTCACGGCCTTCACGATCTTCCGCATTGTCCTGTACATCTCGAGGGGCGTGAGGGCACCGACCGTGTCGGCAAAGGAGAGCAGGTCTGCCCCGTGCTCCTCGCCCTGCCTGTATACCTCGAGGAGGAACGGGAGGTCGGTCCGCGACGCGTCCTCCGCGGCGAACCTCACCTGCATCCCGTGGTCGCGGGTGTAGTCGACCATTTCCAGAGCCTCCGCGAGGACTGTCTCCCGCGGCGCGTGGAACTTGTGCCGGACGTGGAGTTCCGACGTGGGGATGAATATGCTCACCATGTCCACGCCCGCGTCGATCGCGGCGTCGACGTCTGCCTTCCTCGCACGCGCGAGGCAGCATATCCGCGCCTCCAGCCCGAGGGCGGCAACGCTGCTCACGCACCTCTTCTCGTAGCTCGAGGTCGCGGGAAACCCGGCCTCGATCACTTCGACTCCCACCTCGTCGAGGGCCTCGGCGATCCGCACCTTCTCCTCGCAGGTGAACGAGACCCCCGGCGTCTGCTCCCCGTCGCGGAGAGTCACGTCACATATCTCGACATTCCACGATCTCATGCTCCTGTCCCCCCGGACATTCTCCCCTCACCACGATGACTGCCGGCCGCTCCGCGGTCCGGAAGAGCTCGCGGATCCTCCCAGTGTCCCGCGCTTCCACGAAACGGGGATTCGCCCACCCGATGTACGGCTCGAGCGGGATCGCGGGCTGCCTCCCCGTCATCGCGGCACAGCGGTTGTCGAGCACGACGCAGAGGAGGGGGAGGCCCTTCTCGTACACGTCGATGAGGGCATTGAGCCCGCTGTGGAGGAGCGCGTAGTCCCCCGTGAGCGCGACGGCCGTGCTCCGCGCAGCCACCGCGACCGAGGAGCCCATCCCGTAGCTCGCAACGCCGATCCTGTACGGCGGGTTCATCGCGAGGACGGCACACCCCGCGTCGACCACCGGCCTCATCCCCTCTTCCCGCATGAGGGAGATCACGGGCTTGAACGGGCAGTCCCGGCAGAACGTCCTGTAGAACCCCCTGCTCTCGATGGTCTCGGGCTCCTCTTCCGGTGTTCCCGGCAGGAAGCGGTGCCCGCAGTGGTCGGCCGCGAAAGGCAGCCCCTCTTCGTTGATGACCGAGTACCCCGCGAGCCTCGCGGGTGGCGGGAAGACCGTCACGATCCTCGTCTCCCCGGGTGCCGGGCCCACGCCGGCCACCCCTCCCCGCCACGCGTTGAGCGGGGAGCGATCCGCCCACTGCCGCATTCTCGAAAAGAGACGGCGTGACGCGGCCATCCTCCCGTGCATGGTGTAGCTCCTGTCGGAGAGCCTGCCCTGCCTTTCCGCGCGGGGGATGGGCGCGCCCGTTACCTCCGCCCCGAGGAGCGCGGGCGTCACCCGCAGCATCGCGACCCGCGAGAACTCTTCCGATGCCTCGAGTGCGGCTTCCACTGCCGAAAAACACGTCTCCGGGCCCGGTTCGAGGACCGGGATCTCGGCGAGTTCCCCGACGATCCGCGTGTCCTGGCTCGTCTGCGATCCCCTCGCTTCCGGGTCGTCCCCGCAGACGAGGAGGACCCCGGCGCGGAGGCCCTGGGCCGTTGCCTGCACGAGCGGGTCGACGCAGGCGTTGACCCCGACGTTCTTCACGACGAGGGCGGCACGCCGCCCGGAGAGCGAATCCCCGAGCGCGTACTCGAGGCCCGTCTTCTCGTTGACGACGGTCTCCGCGCCGCAGAGCGCGGCAAGCTCCGTCACCGGGTAGCCCGGGACCGCGTAGCGCCGGTCCGTCGCCGCGAGGAGTGCCGCCGCGAGTGCTTCCTCTCCCTTCACGCGTCATCCCTCCCCGGCACGAGGTCGCACCCCGTGCAGGCCGCGCACATCGAGAGTGCACCCCGCGGGTCAAGGCCACTCTCCCGCAGCGCCTCCGCGTGGACCTCGAAGAGCGCGAGCAGCCTTTCCGCGGACGGGCGGGGCAGGTGGCGGCAGGCCCCCGCGGGCGTGAGGGGGCGCACGATGGGGATGACACCCATCCCCGCGAGCCTCCTGATGCACCGGGCCGCCTCCTCGTCCGTCTCCCCCAGACCCACGATGAGGTTCGAAAAGACGTGGTTCCTCCCGAAGAGCGGGACGGAACGGCGGAGCGCATCCCAGATGGCGTCGCGGGAGAGCCCCGGGCACATCTCGGCGAACAGGCTGTCCGTTGCCGTCTCCACGTTGAACTTCACCTCCCTCACGCCGAGGGCAGAGAGGCGCTCCGCCGTTCCCTCCGACGGGTAGATGGAGACGCCGATGGGGAGCGAAAAGTGCCTGCGGAGCTCTCCCACGACGCGGAGAACGTACCTCTCCTCCTCTTCCACGGACCCGACGACCCCGCTCGTGAGGGAGATCGCGTCGATCCTACCCGCAACCTTCCTGACCATCTCCACGATCTCGCCCGGGGACTTCCTCCCCGCTTTCCCGCCGGGCACACCGCAGTAGCGGCACGAGAAGATGCACCCCGTGCTCACGGTCACGTACGCCTGGCGCGGGCAGTGGAGGGCGACCTCCTCGAGGATCCCCTCGATCTTTCTTCCCCCGATCTCGAGGAACGCCCTGCCGCCCCCGCGGTGGGTGAGGGTGAGGGGGCTCTCCCCGTCGACCGAGAGCCTGACCCTCTTTCCCCCGAGGGAGAAGAACACCGAGCCGGTGCCTCCCGCACCGGGGCCCGCGGCCGAGCGCGCGATGTACTCCCCCGCGGGTTCGCCCGCGAGGCGCACGGTCCCGGCGGAGAGGAGTTCGGCCTTCAGTTCCCTCCACCGCACAGCTCCAGCGCCTCCTCGTAGCGCGTGTAGAATGGGATCGATGCAACGGCCCCTACAAGCCCCCTCCCCCGGAGGACGAACGAGAGCCCGTCTCCTTCCAGCAGGGGGAGTCTCTCCCGGCTGACTTCCCCGGTCTTCACCGCCCACCCGAACTCCTCGAGGGTGCGGGGCGGGTGGAAACCCCTGTAGACCGCCATCCCCGTCTCGCGGGAGAGCGTGTACTTGGAGAGGAGTTCCTCGAATGACCGGACGAGCCGGTCCGGGGCCCTCGAAGCGAACTCGCAGACGACCGCGACGCAGTTCTTCGTCCTGTAGGGGACCGGGAAGAGCTGGACAATCGTGTGGGAGAGGTACCGCGAGTCCGCATCCTGCACCGCCTTGGCGATGTTGTGGCAGAGCGTCCACGTCGCCCCCTCCTCGGGGTTGTCGGTATCGTCGACGCCGATGAGGACGCGTTCCCTCCGGGGAACCCATATCGTCGCACCCGCCTTCCTCCCCCCTCCGGAACGGTCGCAGCGTGCCCTCGTGACACCGCCCGCGAGGGAGCGGCACCCCGACGCGCCCACGCCCCCGCCCCCGAGCCCGACGTACGATATCGCGATCTCGTCCCCCTCCACCTCGACGCCCGAGATGCCCGCCGCGAAGCGCGACCCGGAAAGCTCGAGCGAGACCTTCCCGAGCGAGAGGAGGTAGCGGGTCGTCGATCCCACGGTCCGGATCGACCGCACGAGCGGGCTGCGCGCGTAGTGCTCCTTCACCCACATGGCCCCGCCGGTGCACTCGAAGAACTCCACGAGCTCGACCTCCCTGCCCTCGCCGTCCGCGACGGCTACTATCTCGGGGTACCTGATGACGTAAGGGTCGGGGATATCGGGGGTGGCGCCTCCTTCCATTTTTTCCTCTCCTCCCGGCAACGGGCCGCGGGCACCGCGGCGGGACTCCGTCACCGATATTTTGTCAACGAAAATTTCGTGAACAAAATATCCGTTATCAATTATTTATAAGGATCGGTCCTGTTCCCGGGACTCCACGGGCGGTGCGCGAGCGGGGCATCCCGCGCGAGGAGACCGGAAGACCGGCCTTTCGTGCGCCCCTGCCAGGGGAAAAAAAGGGAATCAGAGGATCTTGTGGAGCTCGATCTTGTAAGGCCCGAGGTTCCCCCCGTAATTCCCAGCGCTGATGTACTTCACGCCGGGAACCTTCACCGCGGCCCTGATCCCCTTCGCCATGGCCTCGGCGACCGCCTTCTCGTCGATGCCGTCGATGACGATCTCGTAGACCGCGTTCACCCCGGGCGGGACCTTGCTGTCCGGGACCTTGTCCCGCAGCGTGGGGCAGTACTTCTCGTTCGTGCTCGCCGGCATGAACTTGTACTTCTTCGAGCCGACCTTCGAGCCGCTCGCCACGATCCCGCCGGGGAAGCTCGTGATCACGCCGCGAACGCGGGCGATCGCGTCGGACGCGGCCTGCGCCCCCATGAGCGCGGCCATCTGGTTCTCGCCCATCACGAAGAAGTTGCCGCCGGCAACGCCCTTGACGATGCCGAACTCCTCCTCGCCGACGTACTCCCCCTCCATGATGGGGATGACCCAGCACTTCCTCCCGCCTACCTCCTTCTGGTACTCGTAGCCGTCCCCGAAGAAGTGGAGCTTCACCTGTATCTTCTCCTCCGCGTTCGGGAGACCGTCGAAGACCGCGGTGGTGGGGGACGTGAGGACGCACTCCGCGAGGCGCTCGACGACCTGTTCCTTCAGCTTCTTCTTCGCGGCGCAGATCAGGATCGCGACGCCGGGCCGGCCGTCCGGCGTCTCCTCGGGCGAGAGCTCGCACTCTATCCCCGCCTCGCAAGGACAGCCGATGGCCGACGTCGCGAATCCCGTCGCCTCCGTCGCGGCCTTCCTCGCCCACTCGAGGGTCACAGCGGTGATGATGACGCGGGCAATCCACGTGGGGAATGCCTCCGCGTAAGTGTCGTCGATGGTCACTCCGTTCAGCTGCATTTGGAATTCTCCGTGTGGAGGAGGTGTACAAAGGTGATTGCAGAAGAAATTTTCGAAATCACGCGCCGATAAACCAGCGGAGCGCGGGAGTTCCCCCCGCCGGGCCCGTCCTGCGGGGACCGTTCCCGTTTCCACCGGCATTCAAAAAAATTCCTTTACCAATAGTTAACGGTGAAATAAGTCTTTTTATTTGTTTTTCCCCCCTCCCGGAACGCGGGGAAACGCAGGGAAATTTCGCGTTTTTTGAGACACGATTCATTTACAAGGACATAATGTAAATGGATACCTGTTAACAACACCTGCCCGCGGGTGCCGTTCGCGCCCGGAAAAATCAGACAGATTTATCTATATACGGTCACCACTGTTCTTTTAGTCGATTTTTCAATCGATTGGAATGGTGCGTGAAAGAGAATGGCATTTGCATTGCACGTGAACATGGACCGGTGTACCGGCTGTAACAACTGTGTGGTGGCATGCCCTGTCGATGCACTGGAGCTCTACACCGTGGATCCCGTAACGAACGAGAAGATCTACAAGGTGCGGCACGGCAAGGCCATGGTTCTTGACGTCAAGCAGGAGCTGTGTGCCGGCTGTGGCGTCTGCGTCGAAGCATGCCCGCACGATGTCATACGGCTGGCAGGCCGTGGAGCGATGCCCCACGAGGCCAAGGTATGAACGTATGACCAATGGAGATGCGTGAGGACACCAAATGACACTGTTTCCGAAGTTCAAGAAATTCCGGGATGGAGCAAATGTCATCTGCGAGCAACGGCTCCTCCAGCAGGTGAACAACCTGGTGCTCAACTCAGAGATCTGCACCGGCTGCGGTATCTGCGTCGAGGCGTGCCCGGAAGAGGCCATCGCGCTCGGGCTCGTGGGTGCAACCCGGAGGGGAGCCGTCACGTATGCAGCTCCCGTTGACATCGACGAGGTCAAGTGCTCGTACTGTGGCGTCTGCGTCATCATGTGCCCGTTCAATGCGCTAACCCTCAAGATCGACGGGGAAGAGCGCCTCCCGATCGTGGAGAAGGACGGATTCCCGCAGTACGACATGGTCGCAGACATCGACGACGAGAAGTGCGTGCGGTGCACCATCTGCGACGAGGTCTGTCCCCGCGAGGCGATCGTCCGCGACGTCCCGGTCTACGAGGGTGCAGAGGAAGGCGGGAAGGAACGCCAGACGGCCCTCAAGAGCAAGACGACCTTCAAGGTCGACGACGAGAAGTGCACGCTCTGCGGCATCTGCGGGGCCGTGTGCCCGGCGATCACGGTCAAGCACAAGCCGTTCACCGCGGAGACCGGGAAGGTCGAGGGGGAGGTCCTGTGGGACGAGAGCCGCTGCGATGCCTGCAAGGTCTGCGTGGAGCTCTGCCCTGAAGAGTGCATCACCGTGGAACGCGAGGTCATCGAGGGCAAGAAGCTCCCGGGCCAGGTGGACATCGACCAGAAGATGTGCTGCACATGCACGTGGTGCTCGCGCAACTGCCCGACCGAGGCGATCACCGTCGAGAAGATCTTCGAGGGGGACATCGAGTTCTTCCCGGAGAAGTGCCCGGGAGGGTGTTCCACGTGCGTCGAGGTCTGCCCCGCAAATGCCATTTACCTGCCCACCCCGCCCAAGGCGAGCGAGCTCAAGGGCACGCTTGAGCCCACCATCGCGGTGAACAAGGACTACTGCATCCTCTGCGGTGCCTGCGTGAACGCCTGCCCGGGCGAGGACATCATCAGGCTGCACAGGACAGGTATCCGGATGAAGGGCAAGGAGACCGACCTCTTCAAGAGGATCAAGGAGAAGCTCTTCACCCCGCGGACTTCGAAGGTGAAGGAAGAGATCCCCGGAAGCGTCCAGCTCAAGATGATGGAGAAGGCGTGAGGTACCACACATGCCCAGAACGAAAGGATACCCCGAACCACTCGAGAAGAAACTGAGGGACACGCGCCTCTTCGAGGACGAGAGGAACCCCCAGTTCACGAAGACCGTCGAGAAGATCTCGATGACGATCCCGCACATGTGCTACCAGTGCGGGACGTGCACCGCGTCGTGCCCGTCGGCACCCCGGAGCTCCTACCGCATCCGCAAGTTCGTCCGGCGTGCGCTCCTCGGGCTCGAGGAGGAGGCCCTCACCGACCCCGACCTCTGGCTCTGCACCACGTGCTACAGCTGCACGGACCGCTGCCCGAGGGACATCGCCCCGACCGATGTCATCATGGCCATGAGGAACCTCGCCTTCAAGAGGGATATCGTGCCGGTCAACTTCCTCAAGACGGTCCAGGCCATCTACACGACGGGCCACGGTGTCCCGAACAACGACGTGAACCGCGCGGCCCGCAAGAAACTCGGGCTCCCCGCCGACCCGCCCACGACGCACGCGTTCCCGAAATACGTGAAGGGGATCCAGTACATCCTCGACCACTTCGAGCTCAAGAAGAATGCCGACCGGATAGTCAAGGAAAGGGAGGGGTGAGGACTCATGCGCGAATATGCATTTTTCCTCGGCTGCATCGCTCCGAACCGCTACCCGGGAGCTGAATCGGCATCGTACAAGACCGCCGAGAAACTCGGGATCAAGCTCCTCGACCTCGAGGGAGCAAGCTGCTGCCCGGCACCGGGTGCATTCGGTTCGATCGACCTGAACGTCTGGTATGCCATGGCCGCGAGGAACCTCGTGCTCGCGGAGCAGATGAAGAAGGACATCGCCCTGATCTGCAACGGGTGCTACAAGTCCATCTGGGAAGTCAACCACAAGCTGAAGCACAACAAGGAGCTCAGGGACGGCGTGAACGAGGTCCTCAAGGGCATCGACATGGAGTTCAAGGGGACGATCGATGTCTGGCACCTCGCCGAGCTCTTCTACGATCCCAACATCGTGGGTGTTGATAAAATCCGTGACAGCGTGAAAGTCCCCCTCAAGGGCGCACGGATCGCGGTCCACTACGGCTGCCACCTCATGAAGCCCAAGAAGGAGAGGCACTTTGGATCGACGGAGCACCCGACGTGGCTCGAGGAGATGGTCGCCGCCCTCGGCGCAGAGCCTGTCGAGTACAAGAATAAAATGCTCTGCTGCGGTGCCGGCGGCGGTGTCCGCGGGTACGACCTCGTGCACTCCCTCGACATCACGAACGAGAAGCTGATCAACCTCAAGGAGGCAAATGTCGATGCCCTCACGGAAGTCTGCCCGTTCTGCCAGCTCCAGTTCGACCGCGGGCAGATCGAGATAGAGGAGAAATTCGGCGTAAAGTACAACCTCCCTGTGCTCCACTACTGCGAACTGCTGGGACTCGCCCAGGGCATGTCACCCCAGGAACTCGGGCTCGACCTCCACGCGGTCAGCTGCGAGCCGTTCCTGAAGAAGGTGCTCTAGGGGGAGGGAGAAGATGGCTGAGAAGAAGACCAAGAAAGAGCATCCCACGAAGAAGGACACGAAAACGGCTGCAGCAAAGGCTGCACATGCTGCCAAGACGCCTGACAAGGACCTCGGGAAGAACGCGCGGATAGGAGTCTACATCTGCCACTGCGGGACGAACATCGCCGGCTCCGTGGACATCCTCGCCGTGCAGGAGTACGCAAAGACGCTCCCCAACGTGGTGCACGTGGACAACTACCAGTACATGTGCTCGACGCCCGGCCAGAAGAAGATCGAGAACGACATCAAGGAACACAATCTCACGGGCGTGGTCGTCGCGGCGTGCTCTCCCCGCCTCCACGAGCCCACGTTCAGGACCGCGACGAAGCAGGGAGGCTTAAACCCGTTCCGCTTCGAGATGGCCAACATCCGCGAGCAGGGGTCGTGGGTCCACATGCACGACCGCGAGGGTGCGACCGAGAAGGCGAAGGATGCCATCCGGATCGCCGTCGCGAAGGCAGCCCTCCTCCAGGACCTCGTCCCGAAGAGCGTGCCGGTCACGAAGGCGGCGCTCGTCGTGGGGGCCGGCGTCGCGGGGATGCAGGCCGCGCTCGACCTCGCCAACGCGGGGATCAAGACCTACCTCGTCGAGAAATCGCCGACCATCGGCGGGCGCATGTCCCAGCTTGACAAGACGTTCCCGACGCTCGACTGTTCCCAGTGCATCCTCACGCCCAAGATGGTGGACGTCGGGAGGAACCCCAACATCCAGCTGATGACCTACTCCGAGATAGAGGAGGTCGAGGGGTACATCGGGAACTTCGACGTGACCATCAGGAAGAAGGCCCGCGGCGTCCTCACGCCGGCCGAGGCAGAGGCGCGGGGGATCGTCGGCGGAGGGTGCAACGGCTGCGGTGACTGCGACACGGTCTGCCCCGTCATCAAGCCCAACCCGTTCGAGATGGGGATGAAGCCCCGGAAAGCAATCTACATCTACCACCCGCAGGTCGTGCCCCTCATCTACACGATCGACTTCGACAGCTGCGTCAAGTGCGGCCTCTGCGTCGAGGCGTGTGGCGAGAAGAAGGCAATCGACCTCGAGATGAAGGACGAGCTCGTGAAAATCAAGGTCGGGACGGTCATCCTCGCGCTCGGATACGACATCTTCCCCGTCGAGAAGAAGGAGGAGTGGGGCTACAAGAAGTACGAGAACGTGGTCACGAGCCTCGAGTTCGAGCGGCTCATCTGCGCGTCCGGCCCGACGGGCGGCCACCTCGTGAGGCCCAGCGACGGCAAGACGCCGAAGAAGGTCGCGTTCGTACTCTGCGCGGGTTCCCGTGACAACACGGGCATCGGCAAGCCGTACTGCTCGCGGTTCTGCTGCATGTACTCGCTCAAGCACGCCCACCAGATCATCGAGAAGATCCCCGGCGCCCAGCCCTACATCTTCTACATGGACATACGGTCGTTCGGGAAGATGTACGAGGAGTTCTACTACCGCATCCAGGACGAGGGGGCGAAGTTCATCCGCGGGCGCGTGGCAAACATCCTCGAGGACCCGGTCACGAAGAATCTCATCATCAACGCCGAGGACACCCTCCTCGACCGGCCGATGCAGCTCGAGGTCGACATGGTCGTCCTCGCCGCGGCAGTCCAGCCGTCCGCGGACACCGACAGGACACGCAAGCTCTTCGGTGTCTCCTGCTCGCTCGACGGGTGGCTGCTCGAGGCACACCCGAAGCTCAACCCCTGCGGGACCACGACGGCCGGGGTATTCCTCGCCGGGGTCTGCCAGGGACCAAAGGACATCCCCGACACGGTCGCGTCCGCCGAGGGTGCGGCATCGGCGGCGAGCATCCCGATCCACATGGGAGAGGTCGAGCTCGAGCCGTACTTCGCCCAGTGCATCGAGGAGAAGTGCGCGGGCTGCGGCATGTGCGTGAACCTCTGCCCGTACCAGGCGCTCTCGCTCGTCGAGAAGGAAGGCAGGAAGGTCATGCAGGTCACCGAGGCGAAGTGCAAGGGCTGCGGGACGTGCGGCGGGTTCTGCCCCGGCGGGGCCATCTGGATGCAGCACTTCGCGACACCGCAGATCATCGCGCAGATCGACGCGTTCCTCCTCGGAGGTGAGCAGTGATGGCAGAGGGCGAGTGGAAACCCAAGATCCTCGGGATCATCTGCAACTGGTGTTCGTACGCGGGGGCCGACCTCGCGGGGAGCGCGAGGACGCAGTATCCCCCCGACATCCGGATCATCAGGGTGATGTGCACGGGGAGGGTCGACCCCCTCTTCATCCTGAAGGCCTTCGTGGACGGCGCGGACGGCGTCCTCGTCTCGGGCTGCCACTTCGGGGACTGCCACTACCTCGAGGGGAACTACAAGGCAGCAAAGAGGATGTTCCTGCTCAAGAGCCTCCTGCGGAACATCGGCCTCGAGGACAAGAGGCTGCGGATGACGTTTGTCTCCGCATCCGAGGGTGCCAAGTGGGCAGTGGTGGTAAAGGACGTCGTGGACACCATAAAGAGCCTGGGCCCAAGCCCGCTCAAGGAGATCACGCGCTGACCATCAGGGGGATCCTACCTTGGCGAAACTGAAATTGAACCTGATTACCGGCCGCACCATCCACCAGGGCGTGGCCATGGAGGGCGGAAAGGAGAAGGATGCCTACACGAAGGCCTGCGGGATCATCGAGATGGACCCGTCGGACATGAAAAAGCTGGGCATCTGGAAGGGGACGAACGTCCGTGTCACGAGCGAGTGGGGGAGCGTGGTCGTGAAAGCCGTGGAGGCAACCCAGGGGCCCCACCCCGGGCTCGCTTTCATCCCCATGGGACCGTGGGCGAACGCGGTCGTCAATCCCAAGACGTACTCTACCGGGATGCCGACATTTAAGGGAGTCCCCATCGAAGTAGAACCCGCAATAAACGAGCCGGTCCTCAATTCAATCCAGCTCGTGCAGAAGAAGTGCAGGGGTGAGGCCTGAATGTCCAAAGTCGTGACCGACGTGATCTGCCCGTTCTGCGGAACGCTCTGTGACGACATCGAGGTCGTCGTCTCGGATGACGGGAAGAAGATAGAAGATGTCTACAATGCCTGCGCCATCGGCGCAGAGAAGTTCCTCCATGCCCAGGCCCCCGACCGGGTCAAGAGGCCGCGGATGCAGCAGCCCGACGGGTCCTACAAGGAGGTCTCGTACGACGAGGCCGTGGAATACACAGCCCAGATGCTGTACAAGGCGAAGAAACCCCTCATGTACGGCTGGAGTTCCACGAGCTGCGAGGCACAGAGCATCGGGCACGAGATCGCGGAGAAGGTGGGGGCCGTCGTCGACAACACGGCCACCGTCTGCCACGGGACCACGCTGATCGCGGTCCAGGACGTCGGGATCCCAAGCTGTACCCTGGGCGAGATCAAGAACAGGGCGGACAGGATCATCTTCTGGGGCTGCAACCCGTGCCATGCCCACCCCCGCCACCAGTCGCGCTATTCCGTCTTCCCGAGGGGCTTCTTCACGAACAAGGGGCACACGAACAGGAAGGTCATCGTCGTTGACCCGAGGGTGACGGACACCGCGAAGCTCGCCGACTACCACTACCAGGTCGAGCAGGGCCGCGACTACGAGCTCCTCTCCGCCTTCCGCGTCGCACTCCGGAACGAGCCCCTCCCCGAGGTCGTCGCGGGCATTCCCCGGGAGAAGATCATCGAGGGTGCAGAGGTGATGAAGAGCGGCCGGTTCGGGATCATCTTCTTCGGGATGGGTGTGACCCAGTCGCTCTCCAAGAACCACAACATCGACAACGCCATCAGCCTCACGAAGGACCTCAACGAGTTCACGAAGTTCAGCATCATGGCGATGCGGGGCCACTACAACGTGACAGGCTCGGGCCAGGTCCTCGGGTGGCAGTTCGGGTTCCCGTTCTCCGTTGACCTCTCGCGCGGCTTTGCGCGGTACAACCCCGGGGAGACGAGCTCAAACGACCTGCTCGTGAGGGGCGAGGTCGACGCGGTCTTCGTCATCGGGAGCGACCCCGGCGCGCACTTCCCGATAAGCTCGGTGAAGCAGATCGCAAAGCTCCCCTCCGTCTGCGTCGACCCGCACATCACCCCGACGACCGAGATATCCAAGCTCCACGTCCCGGTGGCGTTCGTGGGCGTCGAGGTCGCGGGGAACTGCTATCGGATGGACAACGTCCCGATCGAGGCCCGGAAAGTCGTCGACCCGCCGGAGGGTGTCTTGACGGACGTGGAATTCCTCACGCGCGTGAACGCCCGCCTCGACGAGCTGATGGCAGGAGGGAAGTAGATGGCAGAATACATCATCAAGAACGGGTTTGTTTTCGATCCCGTCCAGGGAATCAAGGGGGACAAGGCCGACATCGCCGTCAAGGACGGCAAGATCGTCAAGTCGACGGAGGTCTCCTCCAAGGCAAAGGTCATCGACGCGAGCGGAAAGACCGTGATGGCGGGCGCCGTGGAGATCCACGCCCACATCGCGGGCCCCAAAGTCAACGAGGGGAGGAACTACAGGCCGGAAGACAAGCTCTTCCAGTACCGGCCGAAGAAAGGGTCCGTCCGCATGGCCGGCGGGTTCTCGATCCCGACGACGTTCAAGACAGGGTACGAGTACGCGCGGATGGGCTACACGACGGCGATGGAGGCCGCGATGCCGCCCCTCTACGCCCGGCACGTCCACGAGGAGATCAGGGACACCCCCATCATCGACGAGGGCGCATACCCGGTGTTCGGGAACAACTGGTTCGTCCTCGAGTACCTGAAGAACAGGGAGATCGAGAACACTGCCGCGTACATTTCCTGGCTCCTCCAGGCCTCGAAGGGCTACGCGGTCAAGCTCGTCAACCCCGGCGGCACGGAGGCGTGGGGGTGGGGTCTCAACTGCCTCACGATCGACGACCCTGTCCCATACTTCGACATCACCCCCCGCGAGATAGTGACCGGCCTCATCGAGGCAAACGAGTATCTCGGGCTTCCCCACTCCATCCACATCCACCAGAACAGCCTCGGCAACCCGGGGAACTACACCGTGACACTCGACACCCTCAGGCTCGCGGAAGGATTCAAGGCGAAGAACAAATTCGGGCGCGAGCAGGTCATGCACTCGACGCACCTCCAGTTCCATTCGTACGGCGGTGACAGCTGGGCGAACTTCGAGTCCAAGTCAAAGGAGATAATGGACTACGTCAACAAGCAGAAGAACATCACTGTGGACACGGGCTGCGTCACGCTGGACGAGACCACGACGATGACCGCCGACGGCCCGTTCGAGCACCACCTCACCGAGCTGAACCACCTCAAGTGGGCCAACGTGGACGTCGAGCTCGAGACTGCGGCAGGGGTCGTCCCCTACATCTACAGCCCGGACATCAAGGTCTGCGAGATCCAGTGGGCGATCGGGCTCGAGCTCGCGCTGATGGCCAAGGACCCGATGCGCTGCTTCATCACGACCGACCACCCGAACGCGGGGCCGTTCACGAGGTACCCGCGGATATTCAAGTGGCTGATGAGCGAAGAGGCGCGCAAGAAGCAGATCGAGTCCTTCAAGCACCGCGAGAAGATGATCGAGGCAACGCACATCGCGGGCATCGACCGCGAGCTCTCCCTCTACGAGATCGCGCAGATGACGAGGGCAGGGCCGGCAAAGGCGCTCGGTCTCTCCCACCAGTACGGCGGGCTCGCACCCGGCATGGACGCGGACATCGCCATCTACGACCTAAACCCGGAGAAACCGCACAAGCCCGAGGATATCGAGAAGGCGTTCTCCGCCGCGGCATTCGTCATGAAGACCGGCGTCCCGGTCGTCGTCGACGGCGAGGTCGTGAACAACGGCAACAAGAGGACGATCTGGGTCAAGGCGAAGGTGAACGAGAACCCGCAGGTCATGAGGGACATCCGGGACAAGTTCCTGAAGTACTACAGCGTGACGCAGGCGAATTACGATGTGTCCTCGCACTTCGTCCCGAATCCCCACGTGATCGAGGTCGACGCGACGCACTGAGGGGGGGGAGAGATGGAGACTGTCACACTCACAATGAAGAACCAGCCCGCACTCTATCTGGAGGCGGACAACATCTCGCCTGACAAGTTCGCCGGGAAGAAAGCATCCGAGATCGCAGCACTCCACGCCTACGAGGGGCGGGAGCAGACGACCCTTGGCAAGTACTTCGAGGTCTCGGGAGAGGCAGGGGCGACCGCCGCGGATACCCGCATCGTCATCAAGGGCGACGTGAGCAGGGTCAAGTACATCGGCATGAAGATGTCGGCGGGAGAGATCCTCGTCGAGCAGAGTCCCGACATGTACACCGGTGCGTGGATGCAAGGCGGCAGGCTCGTCGTGAAGGGGAGCGTCAACTCCTTCGCCGGGATCGGCATGAAGGGCGGCGAGCTTCTCATCGAGGGCAACGCGGGCGACTACCTCGGCGCCGCGTACCGCGGCGACTGGCGCGGCATGCAGGGCGGCCTCATCCGCGTGAAGGGGAATGCCGGCGCTGACCTGGGGTACTACATGAACGGTGGCACGATCATCGTCCACGGTGACGCGGACGTCCACGTGGGCACCCACATGGACGGCGGCAGGATCGTCATAAAGGGGAACGTGCCGAGCAAGGTCGGCGGCCAGATGGTCACTGGGGAGATCTTCGTCTTTGGAAAGATAGACGTCATGATGCCCGGCTTCAAGTACGTCCAGGACGAGGAGGTCGAGGTCGACGGGGAGAAGGCGAAGTTTGCCCTCTACTATGGCGACACCGGCGAGCGGCACCCCAAGAGGAAAGGGCAGCTCGTGTACGGGAAACTCTACCTGAAAATATAAACCAATACCATTTCTTTATCTAAACCTTTTTCAGGAGCGCGTGCGGTTTTCATAAAATTATTGTATAAATAGTAACAAGAGTGTTACTTTACTGGATATTTTTAGTACCAGTATATATGTGAAAAGATTGAAACGGTTTATTATTTGTAATTTTTCCCAAAGATGGGTTATTATTCATTTATTTTTATATTTTAAAATTGCCAAATCAAATCAGAAACCTTTTATGGAGATAGCTAGTATAGTAGATTGTCCCGTGAGGGGACGTGCAGTAGTGACCGACATTCATCATCAGTGTTCCTTATAGCGGATGCCATAGTTCAGAAAACGTATTGTCACGCGACTCGTAGAAATCACAAAAGGGGATAAAAAATGGCGAAATACAAAGACACCATCGATCTGTACGATGACAACGGGAAGCTGCTCAAGAGCGGGGTCAGCCTCGACAAGATAAGCCCTCTCACAAATGCGGGCATCCTCAAGATCATCGATCTCACGAAGAGGACCGTCGCAGTAAACATCGCCGGGATTGACAACGCGCTCAAAACCGGTGCGATGGGAGGGAAGAACAACCAGATCCTTGGACGGGCAATCAAGTGCGACTGCGTCAAGGATGTCGACGCCCTCGCCGAGAAGATTGCCGAGTACGTCTCTGTCACAAAGGGAGACGACACAAAGGTCATGAAGGTTGCAGGCGGCAAGATGCTCCTTGTCGAAGTTCCCACCGCCCGGATGAACGCAGCAGCCACTTATGATGCTGCGTCGACAGCGGTCGCCGCGGCGACTACCCTTGCGCTCGTGGAGCACTACAAAGTAGGAATGTGGGATGCTCCCTACGTCAAGTCCGCGGTATGGGGTTCATACCCTGTCACAATGGACATGCAGGGCGGAAACATCATCTCCGTGCTCTCGATCCCGCAGAACAACGAGGGTCTTGGGTACGCGCTGAGGAACATCCCGGCGAACCATGTGGCCATGATGACCCACCGGAACGCCATGCAGACCGCGGCACTCTCGTGCACGTACGAGCAGGCGGGTGAATTCGAGATGGGCATGGCGATCGGTCCCTTCGAGCGCGCCCAGCTCCTCGCCTACGCGTACCAGGGCCTGAACGCGAACAACCTCGTCTACGACCTCGTCAAGGCAAACGGGAAGACAGGGACCATCGGTACTGTCGTCCAGAGCCTCGTCGAGAGGGCCATCGAGGACAAGGTCATCAAGCCCGGCAAGAAGGGCAAGAGCGGGTTCATCTTCTACGAGACGAAGGACCCGATGCTCTGGAATGCCTATGCATGTGCAGGCACGATGGCGGCCACGATGGTCAACTGTGGTGCCGGGCGGTTCGCACAGGCGGTCTCCTCCACGCTGCTCTACTTCAACGACCTGCTCGAGCACGAGACAGGTCTCACCAGTGCTGACTACGGGCGTGTCATGGGAACTGCCGTCGGGTTCTCCTTCTTCAGCCACTCGATCTACGGTGGTGGAGGCCCCGGTGTGTTCAACGGCAACCACGTCGTGACGAGGCACGCAGCGGGTGTCGCGGTGCCGTGCGTGTGTGTCGCGTGTGCTCTTGACGCAGGGACCCAGATGTTCGGACCCGAGCAGACGTCCAAGGTCTACCAGGACACGTTCGGGCAGATCGACGTCTTCAAGCAGCCAATCCAGTCTATCGCAAAGGCCGTATAAAACAGACGATAAAATGACGGATGCCATATATCCTCAAGTCAGGATCGTGACCGAGCGTCTCATGAATCCCGAGACAGTCGAGCGCGTGATGAACCTGATCATCGAGACAGGTGGGGTCCGGAGGGTCATCCTGAATGGCCCCCGGCTCCCCGCCACCGTCCCCTACGGTCCTGCGAGGGGTCTTCCCAATCCCACGGAATACAGGAGGAAGATCAAGATCGGGGGCCAGGAGGTGGAACTGGAAGTCCACGTCGGGACCATCGTGCTCGAACTCGAAAACAGGGATTATATCCCCGCGGTAAGGCAAGCCTGCGAGAAAGGCATCACGAAGTTCTCTTGGAGCCTCAACGAGGGCAGGTTCATGAAGACCGAGCCGTCTCTCGTTGACTATGCCAAGTACGGACCCGATGCCGACAAGAACATCATAGGACTGACCGAACCGGGGAGAAAGTCAGGTCTGATCATCCTCCAGGGGAACAAGTGACCTATGCCCATGGGACGAGTCACTCAGGTTGTCGACTGCAGGGAGACGATGGGGATGGGGAAAGGCGGAGGGATCGCCCAGCGCGGGACGATCTCGGAGTGCCGGTACCCCGATGTCATCGTGGTGGGGATGTCCCCCGGGAGACGCCACGTGACGAAACCCGTCTGCGACATCACGTCTGCACTCCGGCAACAGGGAATCGAGTACGGCATCAGCACGCTCGTCCTGAATGCGGGCTCAGGGGTTCCCCCCGATGCCGCGAACATCGGGGGTGCAGTCCTCGGGGCATACTTCGGCCTGACCGACAAGGAAATCAGCCAGATCGAGAAGCACCGCGTCGCCATCCTCCACCACGGGAATGTCCGTTCCCACGTGGTGCACAAGGTCCGCTTCATCCTGCAGGCCTGTGACGTGAAGGCCGTCGTGGTGTCGCAGGCACCTGTAGACTTCGAGGATTTTGCCCGGGAAGGTGTGAAAACCGCTCTCGTGATGCCACCTCCGGACAAGGTAAAAACAAAGGGAACGGTGATGGCAATAGTGAGCGGGGTGACCCGTGGCCAGACACCGACCCGGGAAAAAATGGCAGAAGTCATTCACGCCGTAATGCGGTTGATCAAAAACTAGGAGTGATAAAAAAATGGCATACAAACCACAATTTGGGCCCGGAACTTCCACCGTTGCTCAGAACAGGCGCAGAGTGATGGACCCCAACTACAAGTTGGAGAAGGTCCGTGACATCTCTGACGAGGATATCGTATTGCTTATGGGACACAGGGCACCCGGTGCAGCGTATCCCACATGTCACCCACCGCTCACCGAGCAGCAGGAGCCAGACTGCCCCATAAGGAAGTTGGTGACTCCTATCGAGGGAGCAAAGCACGGGGACAGGATAAGGTACATCCAGTTTGCCGATTCGATGTACAACGGCCCGTGCCAGCCATACCTCCGTTCTTATCTCGCATCATACCGCTACCGCGGTGTTGACCCGGGTACCCTCTCCGGCCGCCAGATCGTGGAGTGCCGCGAGCGTGACCTCGAGAAGATCGCGAAAGAGCTCGTTGCGACCGAGATCTTCGACCCCGCACGCACCGGTATCCGCGGCGCGACCGTGCACGGGCACTCCCTCAGGCTTTCCGAGGACGGGATGATGTTCGACATGCTCCAGAGGTGCATCCTCGACAAGAAGTCGGGCGTCGTCAAGTACGTGAAGAACCAGATCGGGGAGCCGCTGGACAAGGAGGTCAAGGTCGGAAAACCGATGGACGAGAAGTGGCTGAAGCAGCACAGCACGATCTTCCACTCGCTCGTGGGAGAGCCGTTCCGGTCTGACCAGGAGTATATCGAATATGTCCAGAGGGTGCACTCCCTGCGGACAAAGTATGGATTCATGCCGACGGAGTGATGCGCAATGGCAAAGAAGATTGAGAGAACCCAGAAACTCTTCCTGAAGGCCCTCAAGAACAAATTCGCAGAGGACCCGCAGAGCACGACCACGGTGTATTCCAGGGTAGGTCTCAAGCAATCTCCAAGGAAGATGGAATTCGTCAAGGCCGGGAAGATTGCGGAGATGTCCCGTGGAATCGCCATGTACGACCCCGTGCGCTGCCACCTCGGTGGGATCCCCCTCGGGCAGCGCCAGCTGATGACCTACGAGGTCTCCGGGACGGGCGTGTTCGTGGAGGGTGACGACCTGCACTTCGTCAACAACGCTGCAATGCAGCAGATGTGGGACGACATCCGCAGGACAATCATCGTCAACATGGACCTCGCCCACCAGACGCTCCAGAAGAGGCTGGGCAAGGAAGTCACCCCCGAGACCATCAACGAGTACCTCCACGTGGTCAACCACGCGATGCCCGGTGCAGCCGTGGTCCAGGAGCACATGGTCGAGACCCACCCCGGCCTCGTCGATGACTGTTACCTCAAGGTCTTCACCGGCGACGACGAGATGGTCGACGACCTCGAGCCCCAGTTCGTCATCAACATCGACAAGCTCTTCCCGGCAAAGCAGGCCGCCCAGCTGAAGGCAGCCGTCGGGAAGTCCATGTGGCAGGCCATCCACATCCCGACCATCGTCTCGAGAACCTGCGACGGTGGGACGACGTCCCGCTGGTCTGCGATGCAGCTCGGCATGTCCTTCATCGGTGCGTACCGCATGTGCGCCGGTGAGGCCGCGGTCGCCGACCTCGCGTTCGCCGCGAAGCACGCGGGCGTTATCCAGATGGCCGAGATCCTGCCTGCCCGCCGTGCCCGTGGCCCGAACGAGCCGGGTGGTATCAAGTTCGGACACTTCGCAGACATGATCCAGACCGACAGGAAGTACCCGAACGACCCCGCCCGCGCATCTCTCGAGGTCGTCGCTGCAGGGACGATGCTCTTTGACCAGATCTGGCTCGGGTCCTACATGTCCGGCGGTGTCGGGTTCACGCAGTACGCCACAGCCGCCTACACCGACAACATCCTCGACGACTTCACGTACTACGGGATGGACTATATCAAGGACAAGTACAAGGTCGACTGGCAGAACCCGAACGAGAAGGACAAGGTCAAGCCCAGCCAGGATGTCATCAACGACATCGCAACCGAGGTCACCCTCTACGGGATGGAGCAGTACGAGCACTTCCCGACCATGCTAGAAGACCACTTCGGCGGTTCCCAGCGTGCCTCGGTCCTCGCCGCTGCGTCCGGTCTCACAACCGCGATCGCAACAGGCAACTCGAATGCCGGGCTGAACGGCTGGTACCTCTCGATGCTCCTGCACAAGGAGGGCTGGTCACGCCTCGGGTTCTACGGATACGACCTCCAGGACCAGTGCGGCTCGGCGAACACCGAGTCGATCCGCGCAGACGAGGGTTGTGTCGGCGAACTCCGCGGACCGAACTACCCGAACTACGCGATGAACGTCGGTCACCAGGGAGAGTACGCCGCGATCTGCGGTGCAGCGCACTACACCCGCGGCGATGCATGGACTCTCAACCCGCTGATCAAGATCACGTTCGCGGACCCGTCCCTCAAGTTCGACTTCGCCGAGCCGAGACGCGAGTTCGCCCGCGGTGCGATCAGGGAGTTCATGCCGGCCGGGGAGCGCTCCCTCATCATCCCCGCACGGTAAACCCCCAAAAACCTTTTTTTCCGCAGTAGCTACTCCCAGTTTCCCAACGGCGGGAGATCTTTCTCAATTGAGAAGAGATCAAACATACTTGATTTAATTAAATAATTTATTCTTAATTATCCCGTAAATGTATTTTTTTGGCATTTACGCCATTTAAATCGCTTATATACGCAATTGTTTCGAAACATTTAACTCTTTCATCATCAACTGTTAGATGAACCACAAAGGGTTTGTACTCGATGTGAGTGGCAATGCTGATTGAACACTCTCGTGCACTCTTCTACGCACGCAGGGAGGAGGC
The DNA here is from genome assembly GCA_030055515.1 of Methanolinea sp. Taxonomy (NCBI): domain Archaea; kingdom Methanobacteriati; phylum Methanobacteriota; class Methanomicrobia; order Methanomicrobiales; family Methanoregulaceae; genus Methanolinea; species Methanolinea sp. The sequence goes on from JASFYI010000003.1 coordinate 156,508, forward strand.
TAAATGGAAAGTATTGCGTTTGGCATTGGAATAACTGCATTGGCAGGAGCTCTTGCCGCCGTGGCCGGTGCAGCGGAGAACACTGAGTCCGATATCGGGTCGCAGGGTGACCCGAACTCACAGGTCCAGCTCGCTCCGCAGATGGGGTACCTGCACCGCATCTTCAACAAGGCCATCGCCGGTGAACCGCCGGCATACGGCCTGTGGGTCGCACTCGGTGCCGGTCTCGCATGGGCTTTCATGGCAATGCACGTGAACCCGATACTCGCCATCGTGCTCGGGTGTGCCCTCGCCGTATTCGTGCAGGGCGTGTACGCGACCACCGCGTACCTGGGCAGGATCGCGAGCCTTTCGAAGTTCGGCCAGCCCGTCTTCATCGACGTGCTGAAATCGATGACCACGGTCACCATGGCCCACGCCTTCGTGGCGATATTCACGACCGTGACGATCTGCCACCTGATCAACGCCGCACTCGGCCACCCGTTCCCGCTGCCCCTGCTCGGGCTCGTGTGGGGTATCGCGCTCGGTGCAGCCGGTTCCGCGACAGGAAACCCGTTCTACGGGAAGGAGAGGCAGTATCAGACCCAGAAGTTCGGGGCCGGTGTACCCATCGCCGCGTCCGGGAACATCGTCCGCTACGCCGAGGCTGGGGAGAGGAACTCCCTCGACAATGGCTGGTTCTCTGCGAAGCTTGGCGGTCCCGCCTCTGGTCTCTGCTTCGGGCTGATCGTCTTCCTCGAGCTCTGGCGCACAGTCCTCTTCGAGAAGGTCGGTGCGGGGTGGGGAGCGATCGTCGTGGGTATCATCATGATCCTCATCTTCACCGTGATCGACCGGTACATCGAGGTCTGGGCACGGAAGACCTACGGGCCGTACACCGAGCCCGCGAAGGAGGGATCGTGAGACCATGACAGCCATCGGTGCGAAACCGGCTGCCGGTGCGACGATGGACATCCCCTCGACGATCGCGGGGATCATCCTGCTGATCGTCATCGTGGGAGCGACGTACTTCCTCGTCGGGCCGGGAATGATGTTCTACGCCCTCCTCGGCGTCATAATCGGCGGACTCCTGATATCGTTCGGCGTCCACTTCGTCCCCGTCGGCGGTGCGCCCGCCGCGATGGGCCAGGCGCCGGGGATCGCGACGGGTGTCGCGATGCTCGCTGCCGGTGCGGGTCTCGCGGGCCTCTTCGGTGGCGCGTGGGCCGCGGAACAGGGCCTCGCCGTCGCCGTCATCACGGGTGCCGTGGGTGGCGGCCTGATGATGGCCATCACGTGCATGTTCGTCACCTTCATCTACGTCTTTGGCATGGGCATCCCCTCCGCGTCCGGAAAAGTCGCGAAGGACCCCATCACGGGTGACACGCAGACAGAATACAAGTCCCAGGGGACCGAGGGACACGGGCTCCCGTTCGTCTCCTACGTCGGTGGCGTCACGGGAGGTATCCTCGGCGGTGGCGGCGGGACGCTGATCTACATCATGCTCCTCGACGTCTACAAGGAGGCGCTCCCCGCCATGATGAAGGCGCAGGCCGCCCAGGTCGTCCCGATCGCGGTCAGCCTCGCGGGGATCTTCGCCATCGGCATGTTCCTCGTGAACGCGGTGCTCACGGCGTACAACATCACGGGGACGATCGAAGGCCCCCACGACCCGAAGTTCAAGCGCTTCCCCCGGGCACTCGTCGCCTCCGCGGTGGCATCGGCCCTCTGCGGGATGGTCGCAATCCTGATCGTGGCCATGTGAGGTGCGTAAAATGACAGTCAAAGTCGAAGTAGTCGAGGGAGGAATTCCCCACAACACGATCATGGCAGCAGGCCTCGTCGCGTCGGTCATATTCGTGTACCTGACCTACGCGAACGTGCTCACGCAGACCCAGCTCTTCTCGTTCTTCGGGGGGCTCGCTGCCGTTGCCGCGATCACGTGGGGGAGCCACACCATCAAACACCTGTGCAGCTACGGTATCGGGACGGGTGTCCCGTCCGCGGGGATGATGGCATTCGGGTCCGGTGTCATCGCGATGCTGTTCGCGACGAAGTTCGGGGTCGCCTCGCCGATCGTCGCCGTCGTCCTCGCCGCGGTCATCGGTGCAGTCCTCGGGTTCCTCTCGAACAACGTCCTGAACATGAGGATTCCCGTGATGATCCAGTCGCTCACCGAGATGGCGATCGTGGGGGCCCTCGTGCTCATGGGATTCGCAGCGATGATAACGGGGTCGTTCGAGTTCCACGCCCTGACGTCCGGCTCCGTCTCCATCCTCGGGCTCTCCCTGCCGAGCTACCAGGCATCCTTCATCGGGGGATCCCTGATCGCAGTTGTCTTCATGCTCGGCGGGATCGCGGTCCAGCACCCGTTCAACGCGTGCCTCGGCCCGAACTGGACCCAGGACAGGATGCTCACGCTCGCGCAGGAGTGCGGGTTCCTCTCGATGATCACGGCCGCGGTCATGTCGATGGTCTTCCTGTCTCTCTCGGCCGCGCTCGTCTCGCTCGTGGTGGCAATCGTGGGCTGGTACTACACGTACACGAAGTACATCGGCCTTGCCAAGAGGGACGCGGCAGCCTGGCTCGATGCAAAGCCGATTCCGGAACTGGAGGGACACTAGATGTACGTCGAGGTTCTTCCCGAGTTCGGACTGGTCTGCGATCCGATGATCGGTGTCGTGACCACTGCGGGTGAATCGTATGCACCCATCATCGAGAAGATAGGTGACCTCGAGGCGATCGCAGATGACCTCGTCAACATGCTCTCCGCGGAGGGGAACTTCCTCGCGTCGTTCCCGAACAGGGAGAAGACACTCCCCACGGCGGGTGCTGCAACGGCCTACTGGTACGGGCTGGCGGTGGGACTCCTGATCGCCGGGGTGTACGTATTCCACCTGTTATGAGGTGAGAGAGATGGTAGAGAAGAAATCACCAGCAAGCGGGTGGCCGGTCGTCCAGGGAGATTTCCACGCGGGCGACCCCCAGAGCCCGGTCGCGGTCATGACATGCGGGTCGCACCTCGACGAGAAGGCCATCTGCGAAGGCGGAGCCGCCATCGCGGGGTCCTGCAAGACCGAGAACCTCGGCCTCGAGAAGGTCATCGCGAACATCATCTCCAACCCCAACATCCGGTTCCTCCTGCTCTGCGGGACCGAGGTGAAGGGCCACCTCGCGGGCCAGACGATGGCTGCACTCCACAAGAACGGCGTCAAGGACGGGAGGGTCGTCGGTGCTGAGGGTGCAATCCCCTTCATCGAGAACCTCAAGGACGACGCCATCAAGCGCTTCCAGGAGCAGGTCGAACTGGTCAACATCATGGAGACCGAGGACCTCGGGACCATCAAGGCCAAGATCGCGGAACTCAAGGCCCGCGACCCGGGCGCCTTCCCCGCGGACCCGATGGTCGTCGAGGTCAAGGAGGCCGCCGCGGGTGGCACGGAGGAGGCCGGCGGAGTTATCCGGCCGCTTTCCGGGGAACTCGCCCTGATCCACGCCCGGATGAAGATCATCGAGAAGATGGTGACGGACATAGGGTACCGCGACAAGTTCGCTGCCGGAGTGTACGCGGGCAAGATCGAGGGGATCATGATCGGCCTGATCGTGTCGTTCACCGTCCTCGGTTTCATGCTGATGGGGTGAGGGAAGAATGGCAGAAGAAGGACAGAAAATGGCAGGACCGATCCGGATGGTCGCCATCGAGAACATGATGGAGAACATCCGGTACAAGGCGCAGTTGATCGCGAGGTCGAACAAGTACGACTCCGCGATCCTCGGCATGGGCCTCGTCGGGTTCGCCGCGGGATTGCTGACCGCGCTGGTCCTGATCGTGGTGCCTGCCCTTGTCATGAGGTGAGAGAGATGGGAGAGAAGAAATCACCAGCGAGCGGGTGGCCGGTCGTCCAGGGAGACTTCCACGCGGGGGACCCCCAGAGCCCGGTCGCGGTCATGACATGCGGGTCGCACCTCGACGAGAAGGCCATCTGCGAAGGCGGAGCCGCCATCGCGGGGTCCTGCAAGACCGAGAACCTCGGCCTCGAGAAGGTCATCGCGAACATCATCTCCAACCCCAACATCCGGTTCCTCCTGCTCTGCGGGACCGAGGTGAAGGGCCACCTCGCGGGCCAGACGATGGCTGCACTCCACAAGAACGGCGTCAAGGACGGGAGGGTCGTCGGTGCTGAGGGTGCAATCCCCTTCATCGAGAACCTCAAGGACGACGCCATCAAGCGCTTCCAGGAGCAGGTCGAACTGGTCAACATCATGGAGACCGAGGACCTCGGGACCATCAAGGCCAAGATCGCGGAACTCAAGGCCCGCGACCCGGGCGCCTTCCCCGCGGACCCGATGGTCGTCGAGGTCAAGGAAGCTGCAGCCGGCGGCGTCGAGGTCGCGGCCGCGGGTGTCAACCCGCAGTTCCTCGAGATCGAGAAGAGGCTGGACAAGATCGAGAAGAAGATCGAGTTTGCCGATGCCGAGATTGCGCAGCGCGTGGGAAGGAAGATCGGAAGGGACATCGGCATCCTCTACGGACTGGTCGCCGGACTGACCGTGTTCGTGATGCTGCTCGTCCTGCTCCCGAAGCTGAATATGATGATCTGAAAGGAGGTGTGAATTCGAATGTTCAGGTTTGAGAAAGAACAGAAAGTCTGGGACTTCAACGGCACCAAGATTGGTGGTCAGCCTGGAGAGTACCCGACCGTACTTGCGTGCTCAATCTTCTACAACAAGCACGAGATCGTGCTTGACGAGAAGACCGGAAAGATCGACAAAGCGGCTGCGGAGGCGCTCTGGAACAGGTGCCAGGAGCTCTCCGACATGGTGGGTATCCCGCACTTCATCCAGATCCTCGCCGAGTACCCGCAGGCGTTCGAGAGCTACTTCACGTGGTTTGACAGCATCGACAACAAGACGGCGTTCCTCATGGACTCGTCCGTTCCCCAGTGCCTCGCGCACGCCTGCAAGTTCGTGACCGAGGTGGGCCTCGCGCACCGCGCGATCTACAACTCGATTAACGGGTCGATCCTGCCGGAGAACATCGAGGCCCTCAAGAACAGCGACGTCGATGCCGCGATCGTCCTCGCGTTCAACCCCGCGGACCCGACCGTTCAGGGGAGGGAGAAGGTCCTCGTCGAGGGCGGTGTCGCCGGGCAGGCGAAGGGGATGCTCCAGATCGCAGAGGAGTGCGGGATCACGAGGCCCATCCTCGACACCGCGGCAACCCCGCTCGGGCTCGGGTCCGGGAGCGCGTACCGCGAGATCCTCGCCTGCAAGGCGATCCACGGGCTCCCGACCGGCGGTGCGTACCACAACATGACGGTCGCGTGGACCTGGCTCAAGCGCTGGAAGGGATCGAAGAAGAACCCGTCCCAGCTCCTCGAGTCCCTGAAGGGCAAGGACATCTACGTGAAGCAGCTCCTCCACCACTACCTCGGCGGTCTCGAGGGAGTTGTCCAGGCGGCATGGTCAGCCCCCGACATCGGGTGCAACCTCGTCGCGAGCACGCTCGGCGCAGACCTCATCATGTACGGCCCGATCGAGAACGTCGAGCCGATGATCACTGCCCAGGCATACATGGACATCGTCACGCTCGAGGCGATGCGGCCGCTGGGAATCGAGTGCAAGTCCGAGAACCACCCGTTCTTCAAACTCATCTAAACCTTTTTTTCCCGCGGTCACGGAAAACCCCGGGCACATTCGATTGAAGCTTCGCTTCGTGCGCCCTTCCCCCTCTCCCCGGAGGTCTCGAGGGTAACCCGGACCACGCGGCGATTCCTCCCGCGGAAAGACAGCACTTGGATTGGCAATCCTCCCTCGGCCCCCCAGTGCATTCCCGTTCGATAAGACGGACACTCCCTGTCCCCCCGCGCGGCCTGCTCTCCATGCCCCTGCCACGCGTGCCGGGATGTTCCCCTTGTTCCGGGCAAGCGGGAGAAAACATCTGGAGAAAACAGGTTGTCGTCCCCCCGTCCCGGGCGCGATGTGGGAGGCGAAGCGGGGGAATGCCGCGTGGACCCGTGGTTCCAGGGTCTGGAATCTTTTATAAACTGTATAATGCGATATGCAAGAACTGGACCCTCCGCGCCGCGGGCGGTGAATCCACCGCGGGGACGTGGGGAAGACACGCGTTGCCGGCGCGGGAGAACCCCGTGTAAAAGTTTTGCGAGGAAAAAAAGCGGTGACGTTATTTATTTGCGGTGAGGAGCCGGGGACTCGTCCAGGCCGTGCACTTCCCCGGGTACACCCGCAACGGATCGATCGGGAAAAGGGGCAGGGGAGCCGGATTCGTGTCCCTGATCCGGGCTGCCCCCGTTATCCCCTCCCCCTGCCCTCCCTCGTTGCGAGGAACCGCACGAGCGCCATGATCCCGGGTTTCCCCTCCTTCCTGTGCCCCCGTCCCGGCACAAACATCTCATAGAAGGGATTTTCAAGCATCTCCCTCTCGAGGCGCCCGGAGATCTCGTCGAATATCCTCGCGTACGCGGTGCAGTAGGGATCGACGCCCGCGATCTCGCCCCCGTTTGGGACCATCGCGTTGTAGGGGCATCCCCCCCTGCAGTACCGGATGTGGGGGCAGTCCGCGCACGCCCTGTCGACGAGGTCCCGGAATTCCTGCATCCGCCTGCCGACGGGCGAATCCGCGAGCTGCGCGATGGACGGGCGGTCGGCAACGTGCCCCATCGCGTACTCCGGCATCCCCACGAACCGGTAGCAGGGGTAGATGGTCCCGTCCGGGCCCACGGCAAACGTGCTCCCCATGCAGTCCACGTAGGTGCAGACCGTCCCGTGCCGGAAGATGACGCACTTGCAGAGGTCATTGATGTTCATGATCTCGAAGGTCCCGAGGTTCTCGAGGGAGACATCGAGGAGGTACACGAGGAGCTCGCCGTAGTCGGCAGGATCGAGGACCCAGGGCTCGGGATTGTCGTTCCGCAGGGAGGGGAGCGCGGGGTGGAGCTTCAGCACGAACCCGTTCTCCCTGAAGAAACGGACGATCTCCTCCTTCTTCCCGATGGACTGGGATGTGAACGTGCAGATGAAGCTCACCCGCAGCCCGTGATCCCGGGCGATCCTGTACCCCCTCATCGTCTTCTCGAAGTACCCTTCGCCCCTCTGGGCATCGCAGATCGGCTGGGGCCCGTCGATGCTCGTCCCGATGGGAACGTTGAACTCGGCGAGGATCTCCGCGATCTCGTCGGTGAGGAGCCAGAGGTTGGACTGCATCGCAAACTCGGGCCTCGATCGACCGGTGCTCCCCGCGAGGATGGGGAGCGCCTCCCGGTAGAAGGCCGCGCCGGCGAGGAGGGGTTCCCCGCCGTGGAACGTGAACGTGACCCGGTCCCTCCCGAGGGAAGAGACCCACTCCGCGACGTCGCTCACTGTCGCGATGTCCATGCGGGCGGAGCCCGGCTCCGAGCTCCAGCAGTACCTGCACCGCGCGGGGCACCCGAGGGTGGGGACGAGCATCACGTGGAACGGATTCTTCATGCGTACCTGTCTCTTTCGCAACGTCCGAGTTAAGGGTTACCCCGCCCGGTCCCCCCCACTTTCACGCCTCCTGCCCCACCTTCATCAGGGGGGACGCGCACATCCCGGGAGGAGGCGAGGAAAGGGTGACAGGCAGCACCGTGCCAAACAGGGAGGGAGAGAGGAGGAAAGGGCGGGAGGACATCCACGAGACGGCGGACCGGTGGCTCCGGGCGGCGCGGGCCCTCCCCGCCGCGGACAGGCCGCACGCAGAGCGCCTCGCCGCGATGATACGGGCGCACGCCACGGACAGGATGCCCCACATCAGGGATCCCCTCGAGGCGGCAGTCTTCTCCCTCCTCGTCGAGCTCGTGAAACGCCAAGAAGAGAAGGGGGAGTGATCCTCCCCGGCATCGCCTCCTCCCCTGCCCGGGATCTTCAGGGGAGGTCGAGGGGCTCGAATCCCTGCTTGTACACCTTCCCGAACTGGAGCGAGATCTTCGGGTCGAGGTTGCAGATCGGGCAGGTGTAGTCGTCGGGGAGGTCCTCGAACGGGGTCCCCGGCTTGATCCCCCTGTGCGGTTCCCCCCTCGCCTGGTCATAGACGTACCCGCAGACAGAGCAGATGTACTTCGTCGGGACCCACTCCTCGAAACCCCACTTCCCGATCTTCCCCTTCCCCTCCATCCCGCAGATGGGGCAGACGTACGTCTCGGGGAGATCTTCGAAGGGCGTTCCCGCCGGGATCCCGTTGTGCGGCTCCCCGCGGAGGGGGGAGTAGATGTACCCGCAGATCCGGCACTTGTACCTCTTCACTCTCTTTTCCGGTTCCTTGCTCTTTGCCATGGTCTTGCCACGTCCGTCGAATCCGACAACTACGAAAGTCCCCCTGCGAGATGTTAATAGTATTTCTCCCGGAATGCGGGTACACCGAGCCGCCCGGCCTCGTGCGTGAACTCCGGTCCTCCCCGCGTGCAAGAACACGGGGACCGCGAGCCTCATGAGCCCCGGCGACCATACACACACTCCATGGAGAAGGGCAGATTCTTCGACCCTGCCATCGAGACCATGTCCCGCGGGGACCTCGATGCCCTCATCGACGAGCGCGTCCGCTACACCGTCTCGTACGCGTGGGAACACTCGCCCTTCTACCGGAGGTGGTTCGAGGAGCACTCGGTCGCGCCCGGGGAGATCAGGGAGCACGAGGATCTCCTTGCCCTCCCCCTCGTCTCGGGGAAGACGATCCGCGAGAACCAGCCCCCCGCGACACCTGAATTCTCGTTCAGGAGCGTGCCGTGGGAGGAGATATTCACCGTGCACGAGACGAGCGGCACTTCGGGAACGCCGAAGAGCTTCTTCCTCACGTGGGAGGACTGGATGCGGTACGCGACGAAGTACGCCCGCATCTTCGTCTCCCAGGGCTTCGGGAAGGGCGACCGGGTCGTGATATGCACGTCCTACGGGATGAACGTCGGTGCGAACACGATGACCCTCGCCGCCCGCGAGATCGGGATGACGATCATCCCGACCGGGAAGTGCTCGTTCCCGAGCCGCATCCTGAACGCGTACAGGCCCACGGGGATCGTGGGGAGTGTCTTCAAGCTCCTCAGGCTGGCCGAGAGGCTGAAGGGAGAGGGCATAGACCCGAGGGAGACATCGGTCGAGAGACTCGTGGTCGGCGGCGAGAGCTTCTCCGAGGAGGCACGGGAATACCTCTCGGGTGTCTGGGAGAGAGAGGTGTTCAACACCTACGGGAGCACGGAAGGGACGATGTGCGGCGAGTGCGCCCTGCGGCAGGGACTCCACGTCCCGGAAGACCTCGTGCACCTCGACGTGTACGATCCCGCGCTCAGGGATTTCGTCCCGGACGGGGAGTGCGGCCGCGCGATCCTCACGACACTCCTCCCGCCGGGCGGCCGGTGCGGGACACTCCTGATCAACTACGACACGGAGGACACGACGGTCATCCAGAGCCGGGAGAAATGCCCCTGCGGGAGGACGCACACGAGGATCTTCACCCCCCAGCGGGAGGCCGAGACCGTCTGGATCTTCGGCACACCCGTCAACAAGGTGGACATCGAGCGCGGGGTGTTCCAGCCTGAAAACATGGAGTACCTCACGGGAGAATACGAGGCGTTCGTGTATCCCCGCGGCGACGATGGTGCCGTCGTCCGGGTCAGCATGGAATCGCGCGACCCGGCTTCTGTCCCCGCAGGTGACGTGTCGGAGAGGTTCCTCTCCACTTTCTTCCGTTCCAAGCCGGCACTCGCGCCGCTGTACGGCGACGAGCTCGAGATCCTCTTCTCGTTCCTCCCTCCCGGTTCGCTCGAACTCTACCGGGTGAAGGGCCGTCCCCGGCGGCTCGTCGACCGCCGGTGAGCAAAGGGGGGGCGCGTGGCAGGCGCACCCTCCCGCGGCCGAACCGAACGTGAACAATTTTTAATATCAAAAGAACAAAAATCACTCAGCTCTCTGGATGGGTCTCCTGGTCTTTCTTTTGCCGGACACCCCCAAAATCTGGCATCAACCCCCCTATCAAGTCAGGGACCTCTCCAGGAGAGCCCGCACGATCCCGCGTGATTCCCCTCGTACCCTCTGGTTTAATACGCGGGAGGACAAACCATCTGGCGTCCGATGGCAGATTTCTTCCCGTCACTGCTGTACGCGTTCTCTGCGCTCTTCGTGATCCTCGATCCCATCCTGAGCGTGCCGATCTTCGCGTCTATGACGCGGGGGCAGTCCCCCCTCGAGATCAGCAGGCAGGCCATGATAGCCGTTGCCGTGGCCGGGTGCCTCCTCTACATCTTCCTCTTCTTCAATTTCTTCATCTTCGATGTCCTCGGGATCGACCTCCACAGCTTCCAGGTCGCGGGGGGAATCCTCCTCTTCATCCTCGGGATGCAGATGGCGCTCGGGATCGACATCGGCAAGCCGAAGGACAGGTCGCCCTCCGTCGCGGGCGTGATCATCGGGACACCCCTCCTCTGCGGGCCCGGCGCGATCACCACGGTGATCCTCCTCGTCAACCAGATGGGGATCCTCATCCCGGCAATCGCCATCGCGCTCTCCCTCGGCGCGACGTGGGTCATCCTCCGTTTCTCGGGGGACATCCAGAAGCTCGTGGGCGACACCGTGATCGAGGTCATGGCCCGCGTCCTCGGGATGCTCGTCGCGGCGATCGCGGTCAGGATAATCGCGGCGGGGGTCGTCGGTCTCGCCTGATGTCAAAAACGCAAAAATACCCTTCTCCCGGGCATCTTCCTCCGGGACGGCCGCGAGAGGCGTTCCGGGAAAGTTTTCCAGGGGGATTCTCCGCGGGTCCCGGGGAATGGCACCGCGGCGCGTGCGGGAAAAATGGCCTGTGTCCTCCCCGCGGCGGGGAGGGCGTAATTTCAAGAACCGGTTTGCTCTAGAAACGGAAAACCACGTTGTAGTTCATCGATTTCGCACCGAAGAACTCCTTGCAGAACTTCGCGGTCTTCTCGGGCGGGTATTCCTTGCAGCTGAAGATATCGAGGTACGCGGAGTTCGACTCGTTCGCGAAGTGGCCCGAGACGAGGCTCGTCTCGATGAGCTGGGTCATCGAGTATCCCGCGACCCTCTCGTTCGGACCGAAGTGGACGATGGTGGGATCCCCGAACCTCTTCATCTCGATGAGATCGCAGAGCCTGACGATGAACTCGCGGATCTTCTCCGGGTCCCTGATGGTCTCCGGGTTGCATCCCTTCAGGTCCACCATGGTGCACAAACCCCACGCGTTTTCCTTCCTGAACGTCTTCATCACTTCTTCGTCCTTCATGTTCCGGACGGTCATTTCACGCTTCATTTCGAGCATGTTGACTTCTCCCACCATAGTTCACTTCTCGGAACTATTTCTCAGAGGTCAGCCAGCCGAAATTTAAACCTTTCCCAATTACCCCGTGGGAAATCACCTCCCTTTTCTGCATTGGAGTGACAATAGGCGGTTTTTGGAGAAATTACGCCATTTTAGACAAATTCTAAAATCGGCACGTAAAAGCGCGGATTCGAAACGCGCACCGAGGCAATTGCGATTCCAAACGGGGCCCTTCCCGGGCGAATCTGGAGATCCCCCTTCCCGCGATCCCGTTTTATAGGGTTTAATTTCGCATTTTGTGCTATTTAATCCCGCGCAGTGAACCCGGGGGTGCCCGGTTCGCGCTTCCCGAGGATCTCGGCGAGCTCCTCCTTTGCCACCGAGAAGACCTCGACCATGTGGTGGGGATGGTACCGCGTCTTTGCCTCCCTGATCCCCGGCACACCCATGTCGCTCTCGCGGTTGATGTACGTGTACCTGCCCTCGAGGAACCGCGCCGTCTCGACGTTGATGGCCTTGTAAATCCCCTCGCAATCGGGAAGGCCCTTCTCGAAGTGGACGACCGCGGTCTCCCGGTCGAGCTCTTCGAAGATCGAGATTGCCCCGATCCTGTCCTCCACCCTTATCGCGAGGCCCGACAGACCGAGCTTCCGGAAGTGGTCCATGGCAAAGAAGATTGCCTCCTTCTCGAAGGAGAGGTAGGGGTGCTCGTCGCACTGCCTCCACTCGCACCATTCCTCGAGGAACGCCCTGACATCCCCGATATTCTCGGGGGTTATCTCTTCCACGCTGTGGCGGCACCTCTCCACGAACCTCCTGTACTGCCTGCGGATGGTGAGGTACTTCCCCCCGGGGAGCCGGGCGAGGTCGCGGGCGAGGTACACGTACTCCCAGTAGTCCCGGTCGGGCTGGAGCGCGATCCCCGGGAAGAGTGCCTCAATCCATTCCCTCGTCGGCCTGTCCACGAGGACGAGGGGGCGTGGCCCCCCCTCCCTCACCGCGATGTCGCACACGTCGAGGAGGGCTTCCGTGTCCCTCGGGCCGATCGGCGGGCGGAACGTGGTAACCCCCTGGACGGTGCTGCTGACGACGAGGCATCCCCTGTGCACGGCGTACTTGTAGTGGGCGTAGTTGCTCCAGCAGACCATGTTCGCAAAGAGGTTGTCGCTGTGCCCCGGCGGGTAGTGCGCGTAGTGGCGGGAGAACACCTCCCTGTCCTCAAGCGTCACCGGGCGGAAACACGAGGATGTCAGCACGGGCTCCCCCCGCCGTGGTACCTCATCGGGACGTGATCGTCCATCGGGAGAAAACCGCACCGCGTGTAGAACCCGGTGGTCCCTGGCGCGGCGACGAGGCCGATCCACGTGATCCCGCGGGAGAGGCAGAAAGAGACGAGTTTCTCGACGATCATGCGCCCGACTCCCCTCCCCCGGAATTCCGGCAGGACGAGGAGGTCCTGGATGTACGCGTCCGAGACGCCGTCGGAGATCGCCCTCCCCATCCCCGCGGTCTCGCCGGTCGGGACGTGGACGGCGACTGCAAATGCGAAGCTCGAGCCAACGATGCGGGAGAGGACGGAAGGGTCGCCCTCCCCGCTCCACCACGATCCCGCGCGGTAAAGCCGCACGAGGTCGTCCAGGTCCCACTCCTTCACGAGGAGGACGTCAAACCCGCCGCGACCTGCTGGTTCCATCGGGCATTCCCGTTCGCGCGCGCCGTCACGCGTACTCGCTCTCCCATCCGGATCCGACTGCCCCCACCTCGAACGCGGCCGCGAGCCGGCAAATGGCAGCCTCGCCCGTGCAGTGGCACGGGTGCATGCGGGAGACACCCAGTTCGCGGAGGGTGTCCACGGTCCTCTCCAGCCTTTCCGGGGAGGCGCCGGCGAGGTGGAACCCCCCGACGATGTCGGCCACCTTTTCTCCCCCGCACACCTCGCGGGCCCGGGCCACGGTATTGCATATCCCGGAGTGCGCGCACCCGGTCACGATCACGAGGCCCTCCCTCCCCTTGTACGCGAGCGCGCTGTCGTCGAGGAGGGGGTCGGGCACAAGCCCGCCGCCCGCGACTCTCTTCACCCTCTTTTTCTGCTCTCCCGGGTCCTCGAACAGGTAACGCCTCGGTATCTCGCCGAGGAAGTACAGGCCGGGGAAGAGCCGGACCGGCTCCCTCGAGAGGTGGATCTCGAAGTGCTCGGCGCACTTTTCGAGGGCGACGAGGGATCCCGTCTCCGGGAGATCGCCCGTCTTCTTCGTCTGGAACGCGTCGGGGTGGGCCACGAGTGTCGGGCGGGCGACCTGCCTCTCCTCCATCCGGGCCTCGGTCATCGCCATGATGTAGGAGAAAAGTCCCCACGTGTGGTCGAGGTGGCCGTGGGAGAGGACGACGTACCCCGCGCCGAGGATGTCTTCCCCCATGCGCCGGGCATTCTCCACGGCGGCACCCGAGTAGCCAAGGTCAAAGAGGACCCTGCCGTCTCCCGTCTCGACGAGCGCGGAGAAACCGGGTTCCGCGAGGAGGTAGCGGTCGGTGAGGGCAGCATTGTCCACGAGGATCCGGATGCGCATCACGGTCCCTCACCGTGATTCCTTCCCCTTCCCGCTCACGATCCGGATCGCGAGCGCGACGATCCCGGAGAGTTCCTCCACCGAGAATCTCTCCGAGTTGAGGACGAGGTCGTAGGGGGAGAGGTCCCCGATGTCGATCTGGTAGTACTCCCTGTACCGCCTCGCCTCGCAGGCCTCCCTCTCCCGCGTCAGGGCAAGCGCCGTCTCCCTGTCCCGGATCGTGTCGCGCGCGAGGATGCGGTCTACCCTGCACGCGAGGGGAGCCTGCAGCCAGACCCTCAAATCGGCGTTCCGGACGAACCACCCCGAGAGCCTCCCCTCGACGATGATGTCGTCTTCCCTCTCCGCGATCTCGCGTTGCCTCTCGTCGATCTCGCGGTCGATCTTCGGATCGCTCTCGGCGATCCTCCCGAACTCGTGGAGGTTGAGACCGCGTTCCCGCGCCATCTGCCGGAAGACTTCCCCGGCAGACACCATGCGGAACCCGAGGGACTCGGCGAGGTGGCGGGCAAGGGATGTCGTCCCGCTCCCGGGCAGCCCGCTCACCGTGATCCTCATCAGATGCCCCCGATGTTGAGCGATTTCCGGATGACCTGGCTTATCGTGAGGGAACAGATCATGTACCAGAGGATCCAGGCCGGGACGGGTCCGAGGACCGGCGCGGAGAGCGCGTGTTCGCCGAAGAATGGCATGGTGATCGGTGCATCGGGTGCCATCCCGAGCCGGAAGAGGAGCCAGAAGAAGATGGGGACTGTGATGATGAGGATGTACGCCATCGGCGTGAACTGCTGCTGGGAGAGTTCGAGCTGCTCCTTCATCACGCGGTCCCTCTTCGCGTCGAGTTTCTTTATCCTCTTTTCGTCCCCGGAGAGCTGGGCTTCCCGGTACTCCTTCTGGAAGGCCTTCAGCTTTTCCTGGACCTCGGTCAACCTCTCGTAGTCGATCGTGTACTTCTGGATGAGGGACGAGTAGATCGCGGTGATCGCCGCGAGGATGATGATGAGGACGAAGAACGGGACCATCTCCGCGAGCGGGCCGAAAACGCTATCAAGGCCCCTCCCGACGCCCTCGCGGACCGGCTCGATACTGTAGGAGAGTATCATCGCCATCGCGACGAAGAGGGCGGCGAATCCCCCGAACCTCTTTGCCATCTGTCCCTCACCGGAGAACGTCTGCCATCTCGCGCACCGCGTGCTCGAGGAGGTGATCGGCGTTCGTGATGTACTTGATGGTGCACCCGGTGAGCATGGAGTACGCAGCGGCGATCGCCCTGTTGAACTGCTGGTGGTCCGCGATTGCCCCTGCCCCCTCCATGTCCCGCGTCCGCGTCTCGTCCGAGAGCCTCCGCATCAGGATCTGGTCGGGATCGGTCTCCACGAGGACGATCGTGTCGGGCATCAGCTCCCGGAGAACCCACTCGGGGAGCCCCGCGAGGAACCCGCGGGGGGTCTTGACCGAGGCGTGGGTATCGATCAGGATGTTCCCCTCCTCGCGTGCCATCGCCCGCGCCGCTAACTGCTGGAGCCTCTTCTGGATGTCCCCCGGGAGCTTGCGCATCTCGTCCCTGTCCCTGACGAGTCCCTGCGAGACTGCCATCTCGAACATGTACGTCCCGAAATTGAGGGACCTGTAGGAGATCCCTTCCCTCGCGAGGAGATCGAGGGCCCCCGTGATCACGGTCGTCTTGCCGACGCCCGGGACCCCAGTCACTATCACTCTCCTCCCTGCCATTCTCACTCCTTCCCGAAGAACGTCCTCATGAACGGGTACATCTCCATGATCTGCTGGCTCGCGATCTCCTCGTACAGCCTGTAGGTGATCGAGACGGTCAGCAGGAGTCCCGTGCCGCTCACGGCCCCTATCACGCCGAAGAGGTTCGCGAACACCGAGAGGACCCCGATGAAGACCCCGCCGATCACGGTCACCCTCGGGATGTAGCGGTCGAGGTACTTCTCGAGGACCTGCGGGTTCCGCCTGTATCCCGGGATGGACATCCCGGACAACTGGATCTGGCGGGCGACGTCCTTAGAGTCCATGCCCGCCGTCTTTATCCAGAACAGGGCGAATACCGCGCCTCCCACCACCACGACGACGATATCGATCCCCATGCGGAGGAGGACCTCCCACGGGGGGTGGCCGAGATCGTAAATCCACCACATCCAGTCGTCGGGCCCGTTGATGGGGGCGAGGTAGTACATCACCCCGCTCACGGGCGTCGCGCCCTGGAACCTGCCGAGGACCGTGATGCCCACGTTGTTCAGGAAGAGGCCGATCATCTGGATGTTGGCCTGGAGGACCCTCACGAGGATCATCGGGAGAACGCTCGCGTAGATGAGCTTGACGGGGAACCGCGCGCGTGCACCCCTCACCTGCGCGTGGGCGAGGGGGATCTCGATGCGCGTCGATTCCACGTACACGATGACGAGGAAGATGCCGACGGTCGTGACCAGCGCGATGATGTCCTTGCCCATGTACTGGAGGAAATTCGCGCCGTCCAGCACGACCGCGACGATCCGCGGGAAGAACCCGACGGGGTACTGGTCGTTTACCGGTGCCCAGTTGATGAAACCGTTGATGATCGCCTGCGAGATCCCCGCGATGATGAAGAGGCCGACCCCTGACCCGATGCCCCACTTCGTGACGACCTCGTCCATGAAGACGATCAGGAGACCCCCGATGCAGATCTGGACGAAGATGATGAACGAGACGAGGAACAGGTTCCCCCCGAAGAACATCTCCGCGATGCGGGGGTCCGGGAGGAGGAACCCGCCGACGAGGTTCGGGGCCGCCTCTACCACGATCATGACGAAGATGAGGAGTTTCTGCAGGCCCATGTACTGGATCTGCCCTTTCAGTTCGCTCGTGTCGATCTGGATGAGGTCTGCTCCCTTCAGCAGCTGGAGGACGATGGAGGCGGTGACGATGGGGCCTATACCCAGCTGCACGAGCGAACCGCTCGCGCCCGCGAGGAGTGCGCGCCAGTAGAAGAAGATGTCCTGGGAATTCGGGTCCAGCCCGAAGAGGGGGATATTCGTGAGGACGAAATAGAGGACGAGGATCCCCGCCGTCCACGCGAGCTTGTGCTTGAAGTGAACGTGCCCCTCGGGACCCTTCACCGTCGGCATCGCTGCGAGCAGCGGTTCCATTCGGTCGAGAAGTTCTCCCATTTTTTTCACCACGGGGGTTCAGACAACGAGGGCCTCGCCACCTTTCGTCTCGATCTTCTCTTTCGCCTGCGCGGAGAACGCGTGCGCCGTGACGCGCAGCTTTTCCGTCACCTTTCCGTTTCCAAGTATCTTATCGATGCCGATCTTCTCCGCGGGGATGACAACCGTGTCCCCTTCCCTCGTCGCGAGGCCCGCGGCGAGGAGGTCATCGACCATCTCCTGGAGCCGCCCCACGGAGATCGCCCGGACCTTCTTCGTCGTGGGATTCGCAAACCCGTTCTTCCCGTTGTGAACCTCGCCGTAGACCCAGAAATGGGAGAAGCGGTGGTCGCGGTGTCCTGCCCTCCCTCTCCCGCCGCGGTTCCCGGCCCCGCGCCTGTTCTTGTGGGTACCCCCTCCACAGGTACGCGATCCCCTGTACTTCGATCTCTTGTTGACGGGCATGTGCATTCACCTCATTCTGTAGAGGAGCATGTTGATCTCCTTCCCGTAGTACCCGAGTGCCCCTCCCTGCGGGTAGGTCCGCTTTATCGTCCTGTACCCCTTGCGGGGCGGGTGGAGCCGGAGGACCGGCTTGACTCCGGGGACGTCGGTGAGCCGCGCCTCCCCCGACGCGATCGCGGCGGCGAACTCGGTGATTCCCCCGTAGGAGGAGTTCTCGCGGATGTACTCGTCGGTGAGCGGCCTGTTCCCCTCGATCCGCCCCCTCGTCCTGAGGATCGTCTCGATTGTCTCGGCGTCCACCTCCCCGTACGCGACGAAGTCTTTCACCTTCCGAATCATCCCGAGGTACTCGGGTGTGTCGGGGACGAGGACGCAGTGGTTGACGTGGTGGAGGCGGAGCATCTTGAGAGTGTCCCGAATGTCCCTCCGGGTGTTGACGACTCCCCTCACCTGGACGACGGCGTAGGTCATCACTCTCCCCCCGTGCGGATCATGTTCGTTGCCTTGAGGGCGTTGAACGTGGCCTTCGCGAAGTTGATCGTCGTCCTCGTCTGGCCCCTCGCAAACGTCCAGACATCCCTTATCCCGGCGAGTTCGAGGACCTTCTTGCTGATGTCCCCTGTGACGAGGCCGATTCCCCTCGGGGCGGGCTTGAGCGTCATGCGCACGCTCCCCGCCGCACCCTCGACGATCATGGGGACCGAGTGCGGCGCGTTGCAGCCGCATTCCCAGCTGCCGCACCCGCGCTGCACTTTAATGAGGTTGATCTTCGCGTCGGCGATCGCCTTCTTGATGGCGTCCCCCACCTGCGCGTCCTTGCCCTGGCCGAAGCCGATGTACCCGTTCCTGTTCCCGACGACCACCACGGCACGGAACTTCACCCGCCTGCCGGAGTCGGTCATGCGTTGCACCATGGTGATGTCAAGGACCTCGTCCTCGAGGTCCGGGAGGAATACGTCGACGATCTGGGGTTCCTTGATGGGGCGACCACTCTCGAGAACCTGGTCGATGCTCGAGAATTCCCCTGCCGCGACCATCCTCCCGAGGCCGGTCAGCGGGACCCATTCCACTTTCTCGTAAGGCATGTCACTCCAGCTCCTTCATGATGGCGTCCATGGTCTGCTCGACGACCTGTTGCAGGTTCCCCGCGCGTTCCGGTGCGTACGCCGCGATGTGTGCCCCCTTCACCCTGCTGTCGTCGGGGAGGATCTCCTCCCCGTGGGGGACGTCGAGGCCCGCGGTGACCGCACCTTTCAGCGCGGCAAAGACCCGCGCTCCCTTCGTCGCCCTGTGCAGGCCGATGTCGAGGATCGCGGTCTCGTACCCTGCGTTGAGGGCCCTCACGCCGAAGAGGAGCCCCGTGAGGTATGCCGCGGGCGTGCTGGAGAGGGAACCCGTGTACCCGTACTTCGCGAGTTCCCGGGAGTGGGCCGAGACCCGCGTGATGTCACCGTCCATCTCTGCCTCGACGAGCTGGATGGTGATGTACCTGTTCGTCCTGCGCACGACCATCCGGGGCTTCCTCGACACGACGAGCTTCGCCCGGGCGTAGTAGTCTGTCTTTCCCTCCCTCCGCCTGCGGAACGGGACGAAATAGCGTGGTCCTGTCGCCATTCTACCGGGCCCTCCCCGTGATTGTCGCGATGTGGGTCTTTAGGTGCGCGACGCTCCGGAACTGGCCTCCTGCGGCCTGGCGGTAGAGGACGCGGTAGAGGTGCCTCTCTATCTCGCCCTTATCGCGGAGTTCCGCGAGTGTCCTGCGGAGTGCCCGGATCTTCCTGATCCACTGGCGTTTCGGCGGGTTCCGTGCGCCCGCTGCTCCCTTGCGCCGCCCGGGGCCCCTGCAGTGCCCGTAGGCCCTCTTCGCCATCCTCGCACGTGCCCTTCCCCTGCTGTTGCCCCTCACCTGGTGGGCTGCAATCGCGCCCTCCTCGACGAGCTTCCGGATGTCCTCCCGCGAGACGGCGTTCTGGATGTCGGCGAGCCGGTCCGGATCGAACCATACCCGGTGGCGCCCGCAGCCGAGGAGGTCCGCGGCGATCCGTCGCTGCGTGGCAAGGTCACTCATCGCCCTTCTCCTCCTCTACCTCCTCTCCGCCCGCCGGTTGTGCGGCCGGTTCCCCCGCGGGTTTCGTCTCCCGCGGGTTGAGGATCTTCAGCCCTGCCTTGAGGGCCATCTCCTGGATGAGGAGGCGCTTCTTCGCCCCGACACCCGCGGCGATCCGGATGGCGTCCCTCTCGGGATCGAGCCCCTCGAGCCCGGCGGGATTGTGCACCAGCACCTCGCGGTACCCGCTCGGGTGGAGCCCCCGCGCGACGAGGGGACTCCCGTATCCCGGCGTGGGGAGGGGTCCTTTCGCCTTCTTCTGGATCCGCTGCTTGTTGTGGAGACCCCGCGGCCGCCGCCAGCAGTCCGCGAGCTGTTTCTTTTTGCCATACCCGTCGCGCTTGAAGCGGGCTGACTTCTGGCTGCGGATCCTTATTGCACGCATTATGTCATCTGCCATCGTCGCTCATCCCTTCTGCACGATGTATATCCCGTCCTGGAATATGCGGGGATCCCTGTACTTGATCTTGGTTGCACGCTCGATGTTCGCGGACGTGATACCCAGCTTCTCGCGGTCGATCCCTGTGAGGATGACCTCGTCGTTGCCCACCTTCGCGGTCACGCCGGGGACGATGCGCGCGTACCTCGGT
The DNA here is from genome assembly GCA_030055515.1 of Methanolinea sp. Classification (NCBI taxonomy): domain Archaea; kingdom Methanobacteriati; phylum Methanobacteriota; class Methanomicrobia; order Methanomicrobiales; family Methanoregulaceae; genus Methanolinea; species Methanolinea sp. The sequence goes on from JASFYI010000003.1 coordinate 176,664, forward strand.
TTCTTCTCGCCGAGGAAATTGTTGATCTCGAGCCTGTCTCCCGCGAGCCTGAGCTGGATGGGGAAGTGGCTGTAAACTACCTTCATCCGGTACTCGAACCCCTCCGTGACGCCCTTGATCATGTTCTGGACGTGCGCCTGTATCGTGCCGACCATCGCGGTGATCCTCTTCCGGTCTGCCGGGGTGGATATCACGAGGACGCCGTCACTGACCGCGAGCGTGATCTGGGGGAACCGGAATGTCCTCTCGAGCTGCCCCTTCGGCCCCGTGACGCGGACGGTCGCGCCGTCGAGCTCGAGCTTCACGCCGCTTGGAATGGTCACCGTGCGCTGTGTTGCCATCTTCCTTTCCCCCCTAGTACACGTAGCCCAGGAGCTCTCCCCCGATGCGCTCGCGCCGGGCCTGCTCGTGGGTCATGACCCCGCGGGACGTGGAGATGATGAGGATCCCGAAGTTCTTCCCCGGGAGGAACTGCTTCTCCCAGTATTCCATCTCGTCGAGCCGGACCGAGTAGCGGGGCGTGATCGCGCCGCACCTGTTAATCTTCCCGTTCAGGTGGACGAGGAACTGGCCGCCGCGCCCGTCCTCGATGTACTCGAAGCCGTCGATGTACCCGGCCTCCTGCATGATGCGGAACATCGCGCCGAGGAGCTTGCTCGCGGGCTCGATGATGACCGAGGATTTCCCCCCTTCCGCCGCGTTCTTGAGGGCACACATGCCGTCCGCGATTGGATTGAGTCTTGCCATGCGACACGCCCCCTAGTTCATCTTCTTGAAGCCCATCTTGGGCGCCCACTCGCGGAAGCATTGGCGGCAGAACATGATGTGGTACCGCCTCACGAGGGCCTGTTTCCTCCCGCACATCTTGCACTGGTGCGCGCCGCGGCCGAACAGCTTCTTCTTCTCTCCTCCCATCAGTACACCTCCACCTTGTGCGTCTCCTTGAGGAACCTGATGGCATCCTCCGGGTTGACCCTCTGCTTCGCAGGGAGGCGCTTCTTCTCTATCGACCGCCGGGCGATCCTGACACCCCTGCGGGCGAGGACGACGTTGACGTCCATCCCGTAGATCCCGACCTGCGGGTCGTAGCTCATCCCGGGGAAATCGGTGTGTTCCTCAATCCCGAACGAGAAGTTCCCCCACTTGTCGAACTGGCGCCTCGAGATCTTCCTGTCGATGATGTCGAACGCCTTGGCGAGGAACTCTGTCGCCTTCTTCCCCCGGAGCGTGACGCGGCAGCTGATCGGGGCGCCTTTCCGTATCCCGAACGAGACGTTGGTCTTCTTCGCGTTGCTCCGCACGGGGGTGTTGCCCGTGATCGCCCTGAGGATGTCGACAGCTTTCGAGAGCCTGTCCCCGGATTCGCCGACACCCATGTGCACGACGACCTTCTCGACGAATACCTCGCGCATCGGGTTCATTCTTCAATCCCCCATTCCTTGAGGGCAGGCTCCTCGCGGCCCACCATGTAGATGTACTCGTCGATCGTCTCGAACCGCGATCCATCCGAAGGGTCCTCGAGGATGACCCTGTTGGGAACGCTCCCGGGGACCTTCTCTATCGCGACGATCCGTGCCACCCGGCCCGAGTGCCTCCCGCCGATGACCATCGCCATGTTGCCGACGGCAAACGGGAAGTGGTCGAGGATGGCAAACCTGTTCTCCGGTTCGAGGGAGAGGACGATCGAGTCGCCGGGCTTGTACCTGTTGTCCGCGAGGACGTTTGCACCGGAGCGGAGGTTCAGTTGTACTTTCCCGCCGGGGACTATCGTCTTGTTCCGAATCTTCTCGAGGCGGGTCTTCGCGGACTCCGCGTCGATCTCGATCGTCCGGTGCCGGCCGTTCTTGTCCCGGAGGATGCGGTAGTGCTTGTTGATCCGCGGGATCGAGATGATGTCGAAGATGCCGATTCCCATCCGGGGATTCCGGCACGGCCTGCCGTTCACGATGACGTCCCTCTGGTGGAGGATCTGCCTGACCTCCTTTGCATTCGCCGCGAGGTGCATGTGTTCCCGCAGCCACACCGCGATCGGCATCGCGTTCGCGTTGTGAGGTCCGGGTGCCGTCTTTGTGATGAACTTGCTCGTCTTCTTCGCGACGTGCCAGGAGTCGGGGGCATTCAGCCTCTTTAGGTGATCTGACATCACTCACTCCCCCCGAGTCTCTCTGCCCTCTTTGGGTCTTTCAGGTTGAGCTTCGTCACCTGCACGTTGGAGGGGTGCACGGGGCGCGGGACCTCGGTGCCGTCCGCCTTGCGGACAGAGACACCCTGGACGACGATCATGCACCTCTTCGTGTCTACCTTGTCCACGAGTCCCTCCGTCCCGGCCGACTCGCCGCGGAGGACCTTGACCGTGTCCCCCGTCACCACGCGGACGCTGCGCCTGTGGTATTTCTCGCGCAGCGCAGGGGCGAGCGGGGCATGGAGGAAACGGTTCCTCGCGTGGGCAGGTGCCGTGTACCGGGCCTTCCTCTGTTTCCTCGGTTGCTTGCTCTCGATTCGGACCATGGATCTGCCTCACACGATGATCGTTGCCATCGACCCGATCTTCGGGAACCGCTCCGCGACCTCGCGCGCGACCGGTCCCTTGATCTCGGTCCCCCTCGGTTCGTTCTTGTCGTCCACGATGACCACGGCATTGTCCTCGAAGCTGACCCTGATGCCGCTCGGCCTCCGCAGCTCCTTCTTCTGCCGGATCACGACTGCCCTCACGAGCTTGCGGCGCATGTCAGGCGTCCCCTTCTTCACGCTCACGGTCGCGATGTCGCCGAGGCCAAGCCTTGGCTGGCGCCTCCGCACGCCGTGGTACCCGAAGACGGACACGATCTGGACCTCCCTCGCGCCGGTGTTGTCGGCGCAGAGGAGCCTTGAGCCCGTGTGGAGCGCCCGCGGGATGTTCGACTGCTTCGCCTTCATGATGGCTGCACCTCCACCACGACGTACGTGGTGGTCTTCGAGAGCGGCCTGCACTCGGCGATGCGCACGGTGTCACCGGTCTTCGCCTGAATGCAGGGAGGGTTGTGGGCGTGTATCTTGCTGCTCCGCTTCTCGTAGCGGTTGTATTTGCCCACGTAGTGCAGGTAGGCCCGCTCCACCACCACGGTCTTTGCCATCTTGTCGCTCACGACTTTACCGGTGATCACCTGGCCGCGCACCGGTAAAGTGCCGTGAAACGGACAATCGACGTCATCGCACTCCCTCTCGGGAGGCCTGACGTTCAACCCGATGTTCCTTGCCATTATTTCCCTCTGGTCTTCCAATTCGCGTTGATCCGCTTTTCCGGCGCCATGACCAAGGCGGAACCGTCAATCTCCACCAGGACACCATCCGGGAGGACGACACGGAACCGTGTTCCCGCCTTTTGGATCTTCTTCGTCCCCTTCTCCCCCCGGATCACCAGCATGTTCCTGGTCTCATCGATGACGCGGCCCGACAGGCCGTGCAGGGCAGGGTTGGTCGCCCTAACCACGGTGACTTCCAGCCCGATCAGTTCGTGCCGGAGGATGTTTCGCGGCGAGATCATCTGGCGCTGCGTCTCCTGCTGTTCTGCTCGGTCTTCATCCTCGCGATCGTCCGGCGGAGCTCCCGTATCCTGCCGGGGTTCTCCGTCGATCCCCCCGCGCTCACCTTGCCGTAGTGCTGGATGAGCTCGACCTTCAGCTTCTCCATCTGCTCGGAGAGCTCGACGTCAGAGAGCTGCCGCACCTCCTTTGCCCGGAATATGGCCATCTTCACTTCCTCCCGAGCAGCTCTTCCTCGTCGAACTCGTCGGGTTCGAGCGGGAGTTCCTCTTCCGCGATGTCCTCGCCGACCGTCGTGACGGGTATCTCGATGCCTTTCTTCTGCGGTTTCTCCCTCTTGGCCGTGACCTCGAAGTGGTCGGGGATCTTCGCGGTCGGCGGGATGATCTTGACCTGGACCCCTATCACCCCGAGTTTCTTCACGGCGACGGCGTAGCCCTTCTCGACGATGGTGTTCACGGGTTCACCCGCGTGCTTGATGTAGCCCTCCGTGAACTTCTGGACCCTCGCGCGGGCCCCCGTGAGCTTCCCGGCGATGATGACCTCGCAGCCCAGCGCCCCCGCGTCCATCACGCGACGGAGGATGCTCTGGCCGGCCTTCCTGAAGTACCAGCCCCTCTCGAGGGCGTTCGCGAGGCGCTCCGCCATGATCTGGGCATTGAAGTTCGGGTTGGGAACCTGCTGGACCTCGATCTGGGGGGACTCGACCGCGAAGTCGTTCGCGAGGTCCTGCGTGAGCTGCCGGACGAGTTTCCCGCCTTTCCCGATGACGATGCCCGGTTTCTCCGCGAATATCGTGACCTGGGTCCCGAGCGGCGTCCGCTGGATGTCCATCCCGCCGTACCCCGCGCGCTTCAGCTCCTTCTTGAGGTGTTTTTCCACGCGGGCGCGGCGGACCCCCTCGGCCACGAATTTCTTCTCGACTGCCATCAGGCCGCCTCCTTCGCGACGATCTCGATGTTCACCGTCTCCTTGCGCTTGGGTGTCGCCCTGCCCATCGCCCTCGGGAAGATGCCGCGGTACGCCCTGCCCCTGTTCGCCGCGACGTGCACGATCTCGAGGTTCTCCGTGTCGAGCCCGAGGTACTCGGCGTTCTTCACCACCGAGTGGAGGAGGCGGAGGTACGCCTTCGATGCCTTCTTTGGGTACCTCCCGGCACACCACCCGGAGAGCCCCTTCTTGTGCGCGACCTTGCGGTTGAACCTTCGGAACGGAATCGGTTTCTTCCCCTCGACGACCTGCGTGAGGTACGAGATTGCCTCGGGGACCTTCTTGTGCCGTATGAAGGACGCGATCTCGATCGCGTGCTTCGGGGAGATCTGCACCTCGGTTGCCTTCCCGCGGGCATAGGTCTCCCCCTCGAATGCCACAGAGTAGCGTGTCCTTGCCATGGCGATCACTTCAGCGGCACGTACTTGCTCGAGCGGGTCGCCCCGATACCGGCAGCCCCGTGCACCACCTTCTTCCTCGTGAGGGCAAACTCGCCGAGGTAGTGGAAGAGGGCCTCGGGCAGGATCTCGACCTTCACGAATTCCTTCCCGTTGTGGATGTCGACCGTCCGCCCCACCATCTCCGGCATCACGATCATGTCCCGCAGGTGTGTCCGGATGGTGCCATCGCCCTTCTTGAACTGCGCGAGGAGGTGTTCCTCGCCGCGGGTGAGACCGCGGAGCAGCTTCCGCCTCGCGCGGGCCGGCATGACGGCGGCGAGCTCGGACCGGCCCATCGCCCGCAGCTCGTCGAGCCGGAAACCGCGGTACGTGAACTCCTCCCGCCGCCTCGGGATCTTCTTCTGCGCCTTCTTTGCCATGTGTCACCACTCACTTCTTGGATAGCCCCGTTCTCCTCGCTGCGATGTGCCCGACTGCCCGTCCGGGCGGGGTCCCGCGGCTCACGGTCTTCGGCCTGCCCGCGTGCTGGTGTCCGCCGCCGCCGAAGGGGTGGTCGATGACGTTCATCGCGACACCCCTCACCCGTGGCCAGTTGGACGCGGTGTTCTTCATCTTGTGGTACTTCTTCCCGGCCTTGACGAAGGGTTTCTCGCCGCGGCCGCCCCCGGCCACGATTCCCACGGTGGCACGGCAGCGGCTGTTGAACCACTTCAACTCCCCGCTCGGCATCGTCACGCCGACGCGGTCCTCCGTCCTGTCGACGACGACCGCCTGCGTCCCGCTGGCCCGGACGAACTTGCCGCCGTCATTGGGCTGTGCCTCGATGTTGCAGATGAACGTCCCGGCCGGGATCTCCGCGAGGGGCAGCGTGTTGCCGTTCTTCACCTCTGCCCCCGCGCCCCACGCGATCGTGTCGCCCACGCCCATTCCCTCCGTCGCGAGGGTGTACACTTTCTTCCCGTCCGCGAGGCGGACGAGCGCGATCGGGGCGTGGCGTGCGGGGTCGTGCTCGATGTCCTCGACGACTCCCTGGACGAGGCCGTCAGCGCTGTTCACGTGCCGGATCGCGGCCTTGTACCTGTGCGAGGGGGCACGGTATGTCGGGCCCCCCTTCCCCCGGCTCTGCGTGGTGATGCGATGTCCCATGTTCCCCACCTACATGATGCCAAGCCGGGAGAGGATCTCCTCGGCCGCTTTCTCGTTCGCGAAGCTGATGATCGCCTTCTTCCTTCCGTCCATCGTCATCATCGTCGAGACGTGGGTGACTTCCTGCGCGAACGTCTTCTCGATCTCCCTTTTTATCTCTGCCTTGGTCGCGTTGTTGTCGACGATGAACTGGAGCTTGTTCTGGTTCTCGAGGGCCATCATGGCCTTCTCCGTGACGTAGGGGTACCGGAGCACCATGGTCACGCACCACCCCCGAGCCGCGCAATCGCGCCCTCCGTCCACACCGTGAGCCTCCCGGGGAGCGTGCCAGGCGCGAGGAGCTCGCAGGTGAGCTGGTCCACGGTGGTCACGTCGACGCCCGGCAGGTTCTCCGCGGCGTAAAGGGGCTTTCCTGCCGTCACGATGAGGAGGCTCTTCTTCTGCTTGTACCGCCGGCCCCTCATCTTCCCGCGACCCGCGCGTACCTTCCGGCTCGCCTTGGCCTTCAGGACGTCTCCGAGGACGCCCGCAGCCGCGAGGACGGGGATGACGTCACGCGTCTTCTCGAGATCCTCGAACCGGTCCTCGAGGATGACGGGGACGTGCGAGGAGAAGACGTGCCCCCTCGCCCTGACGAGCTCTTCGCACGCAGTCGCCGCGATCGCCGACCACATCGCCTTCCTCTTCTCCTTCTTGTTCATCCGGCGCACGAGCACCTTCTCCACGACCGGCGGGTGGGCTTCCCTCCCGCCCCTCGCCTGCGGGACCTTCGCGGCCCGCGAACCGCCCTTGATCCGCGGCACCTGCGCGACACCGCGGCCGGATCCCCAGCTGTGCGCCGACGAGAGGATTCCCGCGTAGGGATACGTCCCGTGGGGCTGCCGCCTCGTGCTCTGGAGGGCAATGACCGCCTTCTTGATCAGGTCGGGGCGGTATTCCTCCTCGAAGACGGCGGGGAGATCTATCTCCCGGAGAACCGAGCCGTCCAGTGATAATACCTGCGCTTTCATCTCCTCAGCACCCCTGCTTGCTCTCCGTGCTCACGAACTCGATCGTCGGCTGCCGGACCACGTGCTCACCCTGCCTGATTGCCGGCCTGATGCGCACGAGCCTCTTGGCAGGCCCGGGGATCGACCCCTTGACGAGGACGTAGGGGTTCTTCACCACGCCGTAGTGGAGGAAACCGCCCTTCGGGCAGATTTCGTCGCCGTTCTCGCCGATCTTGAGGATCCTCTTGTTGAACTCGGTCCGCTGCTGGTACCCCATCTGCCCCATCTGGGGAACCTGCCAGCGGACGTGGTGCGGGTTCCACGGCCCGAGGTTGCCGACGTGCCGTTCCTTGCCACCCCTCGCGTGCTTCCTCTTGCGCAGCTTGACACCCCAGCGCTTCACCGGTCCCTGTGTCCCCTTCCCCTTCGTCACGGCCGTGATGTCCGCGTAAGCACCCGGCTGTATGATGTTCTTGAGGTGGACCTCCTTGCCGAGGAGGGACGCAGCGAAGTCCAGTCTCTGCTGGACCGTGCCCCCTGCGACCCGCACCTCCATGATCTCGGGGACCTTCTTTGGGACCCCGCTCACCATCTGGGGGAGGGTGTGCATCACGGCGAAGATCTCCTCCACCACGCCCTTCGCGACCGCGTCCCTCATCTCGTCCATCGCCTTCGCCGCGTCGTACTCCTTGGGGAGGGTGATTCTCTTCCCGAGGGCCTCGTCGAGGTTCCCCGCCCAGACCTCCGTGAGGGGGTGCCTCCCGTAGGTGTCCCTCCTGTAAGCCCGGATGGCGGCAACCTTCATCGGGGGTGTCTCGATCACGGTGACCGGCACCATGATGTCCTTCCCCTCCGTCGGGCTGTTCTTGTGATCATCCACCATGATGACGTGGGTCATCCCCACCTTGTACCCGGCAAAGCCCTGGAGCATGGGCTCTCCCTCGTACTGGGGCCATGACTGGTACCGGGGTACAGGGCTCTTGGCCCTCTTGCGGGGGGAAAAGGCCAGAGATCCTCTTCGTGGATGGTTTATCTTGGGCATGTCTCGATCAATCCTGCATTCTCGAATCGTCTCTGCCGCGGGGTCGGCCCGCGGCCTTCACCGGGTCTCCCGGTCTCGAACGCCTATCCTCGGCCGGTCCGCGCAGGAGTCGGGCGGTGTCCCCGGGCTCCGGGTGGGAGGGAGCATGCCCTCCCACGGTATCCCGGAAGAACGGCCCTCGCCCTTTCCGACCGCTTCCCTCCGATCTGCCTCGCAAAGAGTGTCTGAATCCGGCACGGACCTGCCTTCCCGCGCTCGTCCTCTCGCGGCGGTCCAAGGGCCCATATCCCAGCGGATACGTCCGCCCCGTGTGCCTTCTTCAGTGCCACCGTGTCAGCCGGTGGTGATCGCTCACCACTCTCCCGCGATAAGGACACCGGCCCACCCCGGGACGGTGTCCCTGACCTTCGGTGCGGATTCCTCCCCGGGAACTCCTGTCCCGCGGGGCGGTTTCCTCACATAGGCTCCATAATAATTCGGGGGAAACGCATATAAACCTTATTCAGGCCGGGGCCGCTACCCGAAGTAGAGGTCCCCGTCCGGGGTGATGTAGACCTCGATGTCCCCCTTGACGAGTCGGGCCCTCGTCCGGCCGGGGGCAGACTCCCTGATCCTGTTGAGGAGGGAGAGCGTGTCGTACTTGACCTTGATCCCGTGTTTCTCTGCCTCCCTGTACACGAGGGACGCGGCATCGAGGAGGTCCATCCCCGTGCTGATGGTGCAGAGGCGGGTGCCGTCGATGGTGTAGAGGAACTCGAGCGTCTCCCTCGCCTTCCGAATGTTCTCGAGTGCAGACCTCTCTATCGTGCACACGTTTGCCTTCGAGGTCTTGATGATGTCCGCGATCTGCTGCTGGGTCAGTCCCTGTTTCCGGTACCGCAAGACTTCCTTCTGCCTCTCGGTCAGCAGCCCACCCTTCATGATCTTCCCTTGGGGAGCGTGATTTAAACATCTTTCGTTAACTCACTTGGATTTCTAAGGCATCTTGTAGATATTCCGTCGCGCCCGTGCAGTTTCCGGAGATTCCCCGGGATATTCCCCGGGATAATCCCGCGGATGGGGAAATTGCCTGCAATTTGGGGAGTAAAAGATTTCAAAACGTTTATAACAGTAGTGGCAGATAGTAACCTGTTAAAACTAAAAAACGAGGTTGAATTATATGGTTGTGAAAGTAGGAGTTGCGAAGCTGGGCAATATCGCGAGTGGCGTGATGGCCGAGCTCCTCCTCGACGAGAGGGCAGACCGCGAGGATATGATCACGTTCATGGCCACGAGCGGCACGAAACTCCAGCCCGAGGACATCGACCGCGTCGTCAACAACCTGATCGCGTGGAAACCCGACTTCGCCATCGTCGTATCCCCTAACGGCGTCCTCCCCGGACCGACGGGGGCACGCGAGAGGCTCGCCGCGGCAGGGATCCCGACGATCTTCATCACGGACGATATCACGACGAAGAAGGAATGGGCCGAGATCAAGGACGGGAAGTTCGGCTACATCATCATGAAGGGCGACGCCATGATCGGTGCCCGCAGGGAGTTCCTCGACCCCATCGAGATGGCGGACTACAACGGGAACCTGATCAAGGTCCTCTCGATCACGGGCGCGTTCCGCAAGCTCCAGATGGCCCTCGACCAGGTGATCGACCAGGTCAAGGCCGGGAAGAAGGGATCGGAGCTCGTCCTGCCCAAGCTCGTCGTCACGTCTGACAAGGCCGTGGAGGGAGAGTTCTCGAACCCGTACGCGCTCGCAAAGGCGAGGGCAGCCTACGAGATCGCGCAGTCTGTCGCGATGGTCAACGTCAAGGGCTGCTTCATGACGAAGGAGTGGGAGAAGTACATCCCGATCGTCTGTTCCGCGCACGAGATGATGCGGATCGCGGCGACCCTCTGCGACGAGGCGAGGGAACTGGAGAAGGCATGCGACGGTGTCGTCCGCAAGCCGCACAAGAAGGATGGCGTCATCGTCTCCAAGACAAAGCTCATCAGCAAGCCGGAGTGAACCGGCACAATTTTTTCCTATTTTGCGCCGGCCATGCCGGTTCTCCCGTTTCCCCGTCGGGATTATCCCGGTTTTCCCCCGTTCCGGTAGAAATGCCCGAGGTCCTCGGGGAGGGTGAGGATGACGGGTTCCTGGTGGATCCTCTCCATGAATGCCGAGTCACTCGTCGAGGACTCGTTGGGGTTGATGCGGGAGATGACCGAGCAGAACACCCGGAAACCGTTCTCCCTCTTCTCCCTGTCAAAGAATATCGACATGTTGAAGGCGTGTGTCCCGAGGCTCCGGTACATCTCCAGGATGGAGAGGAGCCCCTCCGCGAACGTGCCGATGTAGGGCTCGAAGTCGGAGAGGGTCGTGACGGGGAGGACAGCCCGGACCTCCCTCTCGCCGAGCGGGACCGCCTGCGCGATCCAGCATACCTCGTCGCCGAAGAGGAATCGTGCGCCTTCGCGCTCCTTCTCGACGAGGCTCTCCCAGTACGTCTCGCCGTGCCTGACGAGGTACCGGAAGCCCCCCTCCATGTACCGCTCGGCGAGGACCGGGGGCCTCCGGTCCACGAGGCCCTGGATGTGGGGGTGGGCGATGCTCGCGCCCGCGGAGGGGAGGAAGTTCCAGTTGATGCTCGGGTAGCCGGGCACGTGCGCGAGAGACTGGACCTGGGCGGCAAGGGCGTCTTCGATCTGCCGGGCCGAGAACGCGTCGACGTGGTGGGCGCGGGTGACCACGGTCACGGTGTGCCACTCCGCGAAGGGGAAGAGGTTCGGGAACGTGAGGCTCTCGCCGACGGCGATCCGCGACCCGTCGGGAAACGTCGGTGTCACCCTCTCCACCGCGTCCCCGCAGAAGGGGCACCCCGCGGGGGGAGCCGGGGGGACGTACCTCGCGTCGAGACGGCGGTTCAGTCTCTCGGGGGATATCTTGCACCGGAGGCCCGAGACGTGTTCTTCCCGGACCTGGATCGTGCTCGTCCCAGACCTTATCTCGGTGACCGTGAACATGCGGGCCCCTGCCCCCGGCGGGCCTCCGGTCAAAAAAAAAAGGGGGATTCTCGTGTCCCCGGAGCGGGACTCCTTCAGACGATGTACTTGCCGAGCAGCCTGATGGACGTCGTCATGTCAGGGCCTAGCGGGGACCCGAAGATGATCTGGGTGACGCCTGCCTTGACGAGATCCTCGCACTTCTGCTTGACGGTGTCCGGCGTGCCGGCGATCGTGAAGGCATCGATGATCTTGTCGTCGACCGTCTCCCCGGCGGTCTTGAAGTCGAACTTCGCGAGCGCGGACTTGATGATCGCGACCTTGTTCGCGTCGAGGCCGTGGCGCTGGAGCACCTCGGGCGGGGAACCCGCGGCGATGAACGCGGCGACGATCCTCGCGGCATTCCGTGCCTTCTTCTCGTTCATGTCGATGGACATCGCCGTGTAGGCACCCACGTCGAAGTTCTTCTTGCCGACCTTCTCGCAGGCAGCCTTGATGATGGGGATCGCGACCTGGAAGTCCTTCGGGTTCGACGCGTTGATCAGGGCACCGTCACCGATCGTCCCCGCGAGCTCGAGGACCTTGGGTCCCTGGGCACCGATGTAGATCGGGATTCCCTTCTTGCCGGGCAGGGTGACCCCGGTGAGCTTCGCACCGTCGTAGTCGAAGAACTCCATGCCTGACTTCTTGATCTCCTCGCCCGCGATGAGCCTGCGAATCTGGGTTACCGCCTCGTTGAGCCGTGCGACGGGCTTGACGGGATTGATGGCGATCTTCGGCAGCGTGGAGAGGTCACCGGGGCCGATCCCGAGGACCGCACGGCCGTCGGAGATCTCGTTCAGCGTGCAGATGAACGATGCCATCGCGGCCGGGGTGTCCGTGAAGGCGTTCATGATCCCCGGGCCCATCTTGAGGGTCGTCGTGTTCGCCGCGACCATCGCGAGGGTCGGGTAGCAGTGGCGGTTGTTGTAGTGGTTGGTGATCCACGCGTAGTCAATGTCCTTGGACTCGGCGAGCTTGCAGTAATTCACGACCTGCTTGACATTGACCGCACCTGGTACGAACTCTATTCCATAGGTTGTCAAGGTTCCATTCACCTCATGGAATAGTATCGAACGAAGATTTAAATACGTTATGATTTTCTTTCCCCCAAACGAGTCGATTACTACAGGAACAGAAGTGCTTTATCGTCGCAGGAAAAACCTCACAGCAGAAGAAGGCAAAAATGCGGATTCTCACGGTGGGTCTTGGCGGGGCGGGCACGCACATCGCAGACAGGCTCCTTGATCACGACAGGATTGCCGGTTCCCACTGCGTGGACGCGATCGCGGTCGACTGCGACGCGGAGAACCTCGCGTCGCTCCGGGCGGTTCCGGCCGATTGCAGGCTCTTCTTTTCGCCCCTCGACCCCGAGGACCAGGGGTCTCTCACCGAACACGTCCCGCGGGAGGAGGTACTCGCCCACCTCCAGGCGCTGGACGACGGGGACATCGACGCCCTCTTCGTCTGCTGCGGGCTCGGCGGGACGCTCGCATACGCCGTCCCCGGTCTCGTCACGTTCCTGAAGGAATCGCTCGGCGAACCTGTCTTTACGATCTGCACCCTTCCCCGCCGCGAGGAGGGGACGGAGCGCCTCGCACGGGCCGTGGACCAGCTCGAGGGGACCCTCCCCGCCACCGACGGCGTCATCGTCTTTGACAACGAGGCGTGGAAGGGGAGGCTCCCCCTGCAGGAACAGCGTGGAGGGAAGGATACCCCCTCCCTCCCCTTCCCGGGGAAGCTCGTCGAAAAGGTCCTCCCCCGCGGAGAGGAGACCCCCGTCGACCCGTTCTACGAGGGGATCGACTCGCTCATCGCGAGGAGGGTGACGCTCCTCCTGCGCGCGGGCGAGTGGTCCACGCGGGACCCCGAGGAGATCCCGGACCTCGTCCTCGATGCCGGGGAGATCCTGAACACGATCCAGGGGGCGGGTCTCGCGACGCTCGGGTACGCGAGGGAGGAGCTCCCCCCCGCGAGGCCACTCGACCACGTCCTGCGCTTCGGGCCCCACACGCGGTCCGTCAAGGAATGCCACGTGAAAGCCTCGAGGATCGTGGAGCTCGCGAAGAGGGCAGTGTACGACGAGATATCGGCGTCGACCGACCTCTCCCGCGTCAAGAAAGGCCTCCTGCTGATCGCGGGACCCCGCCACGAGATGAGCATGAAGGGATTCATGACGGTGCGGAGGTGGCTTGACCGGAGCATCCCCGACCTCGAGCTCCGCTCCGGGGATTACCCGGTGAGGGACACGCGGTACATCGGCGTGCTCGTCCTCCTCGCCGGGATGGAAACCCTTCCCCGCATCGAGGAGATGCGCCGCGAAAAGGAGGGCAATCCCGGCCCGTAGTGGGCGGGTTTGCAGGTGGTCTTCATTCCCCGAGGAACCGCGAGAATGGAATGGTCCCCGCCCCGATCTCCGTCTTTATGGGGATTCCCTTCTCGTACGCGTTTGCGACGAAGTTCATCCCCGAGTACGCGACGATCGCGAGCCGGTAGGGATCGAGGACGAGGTTGAAGACCGAGCTCCCCAGCGCGACGGGGAAGACGAACCCTGCCCTTTTCATCCGTGCGACGGTCTCCCTCGCCCTGCTCTCGGCAACCGCGGGGATCTCGCGGACGTTTGCGAGGGCGATCCCGGAACCGGTCCGGACGAGGGACGAGAGCGAGGTGAGGCCCGAGGAGATGAAGAGCTGGAGGGGGTCGATCGTCGTCCCCCGATACCCGATCAGGTCCACGAAGTGCGTCGCCTCCTCGTGCTGGATGGCGAGCCGGCCCCCGTACGCCATCCGGACGGGTATCCCTTCCCTCTGGAAGACACCGTCCATGGTGATACTGCATATGCTCAGTATCCCGACCCTCCCCTTCGGGATCCTCGGGTCGCTATCGACGATCCGGTACCTGGAGAAAAAACCGCACCTCGCCGCGACGACCTCGTCGAAGGCCGCGGTTGCCTCGCCCAGTCTCTCCTCGGGGACGATGGAGAGGTTGTACGCGACGTCCCCCGTGGAGGTCTCGGGATTGAAGGTGCTCCTGTACGCGAGGCGCTCGAGCTTCGAGATGATGAACCCCACCCTGTCGCCGACGAGTGCATTCTCCGTCTCCTGGTGACCGTACGGGGTGAGGACGCGGCCCTGGTTCCCCACCTTCCGCGTGAAGCCCATCTCGTCGAGGTACCGGAGATAGTACTGGACGGCCCTGTCGCTCAGGACAAAACCCCTCTCCGCCATGAGCTCCGAGAGTCTCTTTGCACCCATCGGCTCGGAATGTTCTTTCAGTATGCGGAGGATCTCGATGTACTTCCTCTCGGTGTGGATCATTCATCTCGCCTGGATGACTCCCGTGCTGTCCTGGTACTTCCCCTCGTACACCATCCCGCCGTCCGTGACCTGGTGGAAGATGATCTGGGCAACCCTGTCGTTCTTCCTGATCGTGAGGTGACTCTGGCCCATGTTCACGAGGCAGAGGGTGAGCTGCCCCCGGAATCCCGGGTCGACGAACCCTGCCGTGAGGACGACACCCATCCTCCCGAACGTCGACCTGCACCTGAGTGTCGCCGCGATGTCCGCGGGGAGCTCGACCCTCTCGAGGGTATTGACGAGGGTGCAGATTCCCGGCGAGAGGACGAAGTCACCACCTACCCGGAGATCGTAGGATGCGGGCTGCTGGCACTCCTCGCTGTAGGGCTCGATCACGAGGTCTCCGTCCCTGCTGTCCTTCCCAAGACGCCTCCTTATCTCGCGCGCGGAGAGGATCATGGCTACAGATAATTCACCCGGAAAATGCTTAATATCTTGTCCTCCCTAAAGGTTTTCCGGATCCATGGGGTAGAGGACATCCTCTTGGGCTTCGGACCCAAGGACGCGGGTTCGATTCCCGCTGGGTCCGCTTTTTTTGGGGGTCCGCTTCTCCCCGCGCCACGCATCCTGCCCGCGTGGAGTCCGGGCAGGGGGATGTCAGAGCCTCCCCCGCCCGTGCATCCTCCTCCCGCGGTGGATGAAGAACCAGTACGTCCCGGCGACCGCGATTCCCACTGCCACCGCGGCGATCCCGAGGAGGACCCAGTTGATGCTCCTCTCCATCCTGAGGCGGACCGTCGTGGTCGCGTTCGGGGACGACGGGACCGCCACTTCCGCGGTCGCGGGTGCGAATCCTTCCATGGCCGCCGTTATTGAATAGGGCTCGCCCGGGAGAAGGGCAAGCTCAAGCGTGCCCTCCGGGCCGGTCGTGCCGGCCGGGGTCCCGTTCACGAGGACCGTCGCACCGGCGACCCTGCCGGATTCTCCCTCCGTTGCCACGAGCGTCACGTTCACCCGCGCGCGGGGGAGTTCGACGTGAACATCCTCCGTCCGGGACGAGACCGCAAGGCTCCGCGAGACGGGGACGTGGCCGGGTGCCGTGACGTTGAGCGTGTACGTCCCGTACGTGAGGTTCGGGACCTGGAGTCTCCCGTATTTGTTCGTCGACCCTGCGGGCTTCCCGTCTACCGTCACCATTGCCCCCTCGAGGGGGTTCCTCCCCTCGCCGTAGACGTTCACGAATACCACGGCGGTCGACTTCGAGAGGGAGACGGGGACGATAGCCTGGTCTTCCCCGACGATCTGCTGGCTCCTGTACTCCTCGTACCCTTCCTTCGTCACCGCGATTGCGTACACCTTGCCGCGGGGGAGCGAGAGGAAGAGGGCCCCCCGCGGGTCAGTCACGCCACGCTCGGCCCCGTCGACCGATACCCTCGCGCCCGGGACGGGTTCACCCGTGGCAGCGTCCCTCACGGTGACGGAAAATCTCTCCTCCCTGACGAGGAGGACCTGCAGGTTCTTCTCCTCGAAACCGACCTCTATAGCCCTCTCGTAGAGGCGGAAGCCCGGCGCCTCGACCTCGACCGTGTAGACCGCGTTCGATTCGAGGAGTACTGTCGCGGACCCGTTCACGTCCGTGGTCGTCGCGTTGGACACCCCCGGCCCCGAGACCTTCACGCGTGCCGCGGGGACCGGGAGGAGGGTATCCGTGTCGTAGGCCTCCACGGTGAGCGCGACCTTCGCGCGGGTCATCTCCACCGAGAGGGCGGTCGTGTTGGGGTCGATCTCTCCCGTCCACGTCGCGTACCCGAGTTTCTTCACCGTCACCCCGACCGGGGCCTCCCCCGGGTGGGAGAACTGGATCGAACCCCCCGCGTCGGACTTCCCGATGAACGCCCCGTTCGCGTAGAGCGATGCCCCGGGAACGGGGGTGACGTTCCCGTCCCTCTCGTACACGTTCACGACGACGGTGACCGCCCCCGCGGCTCCCACGAGAAACACGAGCGATAAAAGTGTATAAAGGAAAATCCTGCTTGATCTGTCCATGCATGGAGATCTGGGTCCCCTGCCTATAAGAGCCCACTGGTACGTGCGCGGGATGGCCCGGGGAATTGGTATTTCCCGCGGGAAAACGGAGGCAGCGTGGAGGACCGCGCCGCGCCTTCACCTCCACCGCATGTCCTGGGGGACCCGGTCGAGGAGCATCCCCTCGACGAGGACCGGCATCAGCTTCCTCCCCTCCTCGATGGCCTTCTGGAGCCGCCAGCTCCTCTCGGCGAATATCGTGAAGATCGGCTGGCCCTTCTCGACACGCGCACCCTTCTTCGCGTGGAGGAGGATGCCTGCACCCTTGTCGTGCGGTGCACCTGCCGTCCGGGCGAGGCTGACGAGCGCGCTGTTGTTGAGCTCGATCACGTACCCCGTCGCCGGGGCATTGACCACGAACTGGTGCCTTCCCGGCTGGATGTCGTCGGACCTCACGTTCGGGTCGCCCCCCTGTATCTCGATGATCTGGCGGAGTTTCTTCAGGGCGTCGCCCTTCTTCACGATCTCCGCGGCCATCTCGGAACCCTTCCCCCGCGCCGCCTTCCCCGACATCTCGAGCGCTATCCCGGCAATGGCGATGCTCTTCTGGAAGAGCGATCCAGGCCCCTCTGCCCCCTCGAGGATGCGGAGCGCCTCGATGACCTCGAGCTTCGGGCCAATCGCGCGGCCCACCGGCGAATCGCCGTAGGTGATCGCGCACTCCACCTGTATCTTCAGGCGGTCACCGAGCTCGATGAACTCCCGCGCGAGTTTCCGCCCCTCCTGGACCGATTTCACCTTCGCGTGCATCCCGACGGGGATGTCAATGACCGTAAGGTCCGCGCCGACCGCGAATTTCTTCGCCATCACGCTCGCGAGCATCTGGCCCCGGGCGTCGATCCGGAATGGGTACTCCTGGATGATGATCTTGTCGTCCGCGGGCGCGATGTTCGTCGCCCCACCCCAGACGATCGCGCCGCCGACCTTCTCGGTCATCTGCTGGACCTCCGCGGCAGTGAAGTTGACCGGCGCGAGGACTTCCATCAAGTCCGCCGTCCCGCCGGCCCCCGTGATCGCGCGGGAACTCGTCTTTGGGATCTTGAGGCCGCTCGCCGCGATGATGGGGACGACGAGGAGCGAGATCTTGTTGCCGGGGACCCCGCCGATCGAGTGCTTGTCGACGATCGGGTGGCTGTGGAACTTCAGTCTCTCGCCCGTCTCGACCATAGCGCGGGTGAGGTGTTCCACCTCGTCCATGTCCATCCCGTTGATGTAGCACGCGGTCACGTATGCAGTCAGCTCCGCGGGCGAGAGATTGTCCTCCACGACATCCCTGATGATCGCGAACGTCTCGTCCTTCGTGAGGTGCTCCCCGTCCATTTTCTTCCGGATGTAGTCGAGCGTCGCGGGCCGCTCCGCCCTCCTCACCTCTACCAGGGTCCCCTCGCTCACCTGCAGCTTCTCGTTCGTGATCCTGTAGATCCCAATCGTCCCCTTCGGGAGGAGGGATGTCGTGGTGTCCACGAACGCGGCGACCGTCATGCCGCTCGCCTCGTTGAGGATCTGGACGCGGTCGCCCGGCATCACCCCGATGTTCCCCGCGTCTGCCGCGTGGAGGAGGACCTCGCGGGTCCCTATGTCCACGAGTTTCACGGAAAGCTTCATGTTTCTCCCCCGGTCTCCCTCGCTTGTTTCCCGGCGTCGCTGCCGGTCTTCTCCTGGTATGCTCTCCAGGTGTACTCTTCCGTGTGCTGCCCTATTTAGTGGTTGTGTGTCTGGGCAGAACCGGACAAGGAAGGGATAATCGCTCCTGCGTGGACGAAATCGGGAAAAAAGTGTGGGTTTGTGGGGGTTCCCGATCAGTGCCTGCGCACGATGAGGAACGCCACTGCACCGAGGCCGGCGAGGGCCACCAGGGCACCGAACCCGGGTGATGTCGGGGTCGGCGTGGGGGTCGGGGTCGTCGGCACGGTGGTCGGGACAGTGGTCGGCTCTGTCGTGGGCGGCATGGTGGTCGGGATTGTCGTCGGCTTCTTCTCGACGACGTTGAAGAGCGCCGTTGCGGTGACGTCCACGGTCACACCGGAAGCCTGGACGATGTACTCGTCGGGCTTGAAGTTGCTCGTGTCAACCGGGAACGACCACGTGTTGTAGCCCTCGGTGCCCTTCATGACCTTCACGGTCCCCGTTGCACCGCTGAACTCGCCGCTCTGAGTCTTCTGGGTCGGGGCGAAGGACGAGGAGACGACCTCGACGAGGATCTCGTCGTCGACCGCGAGGTTGGTGGTGCCCGAGATCTCGAACTTCTCGCCGACTGCCTTCTCGGTGATCGGGGAGATCCGGATGACCGGCGCTTCGATCAGGAACTGGAGCTTCGTGTAGGTATCGTCGACGTAGGAGTTGTCAAGCGCTGTGACGAGTGCCTCTGCCGCGTCAGATCCCTGCAGGCTGCCTGCACCCTGGAGCTTGAAGATCCTGGAGCCGGCCGTCGGGTAGGGTCCGACCACGTAGGTCTTGGTCGCGTCGGGGTAGACATCCAGGACATCGTTGTACATCGGGTGCTGGACGACCACGAAGTACTGGCCGGCGGCCATGTTCTGGGTGATACCCTGGCTGATCTCCTTCTCGAACGAGCCGTCGTTGTTCACGCTCTCGGTGTCGTACAGGACGTAGTTCTTCCCGAGGATCCAGATCGCGACGCCCGGTGATGGCTTGCCCTCTGCGACACCGCGGATGTAGAACTTGTCACCCTGGGCGATCGTGGACTGGGACGCGACCGCGGTCACGAAGGGCTTCCTGATGATCACGGAGACCGTCGCGTACTGGGTGTCCGCGAGGTTGTTCCTGTCGGACGGGGTAGCGACCGCGTAGATCGTGTAGGTCCCCGCGTCGATGTTCAGGTTGGCAGTCTGCCACTTGTACTCCCACGTGTTGTCATCGAGCACGTCGGCAGTCGTGAATGTCGCGACGTTCCCGTTCACGACACCGGTCCTCGGGTCAGTGAGCTTGCCACCCTGGGAGGGGAGGTTCGGCCCGGTGATGAAGAGGTACACCGTGTCAGTCTCGGAGTTCGTCCCGGAGAGCTTGACCTCCTCGCCGAGGTAGTAGCTCTGGTCGCCGGCCGCAACGACGGTCACGGTTCCCTTCTCGATCTTCACGTCGACTTCGTCAGACTTGTAGGAAGTGCCGTCGAAGCGCTCGACGCGGAAGGTGTACTTCTTGTCCTTGGTCGCCTGGGATGTCTGCCAGCCGACGGTGACCGTGCCCGAGTTGGAGGTCTTCACCTTCGCGTAGTAGTAGACACCGTTGCTCGGGGCCTGCGGGACGTCCTGCTTGATGGTCCGCCCTGCGCCGCCCTCGTACTGGTAGCTACCGATGGTGTACGGGCCACCGACCGGGTCGTTCGTCACGTCCTTCTGGCTCGCGACGAGGAGTGGCGGCTGGTCAAGGGGTGCCCCGCTCATCTGGCCGGTACCCTTCACCCAGAGGTAGTACTCGGTGTTGGGCCTGCCGGTGATCGTCACGGAGAACGGGTTCCCGCGGACGACGACGTCCTTGCTCGCCTCGATCTTCACGGTGTCGGCGGTGATGGTCACCGTCTGGGTCGCGGAGATCGTCTTGCCGGTGTAGTCGCTGCCGTCGGGTGCCTTGTAGTTGTCCTTGATCTTGTTCAGGTCGAGCTCGGCGTACACGGTGTAGGTCCCCGCCTTGTACATCCGGGCACCGTTCGCGTCAAGGACGCCGGTGTTCCACCCCTTGTTGGCTGCCGTGGGGAGCGCGTACCAGAGGTCGCTCGTCGGCGCGAGTCCCACTATGGAGTAGGACGCCGTGGTCGTCTCGAAGAGCGACGTGTAGACCGCACCGTCGGACGTCTTCACGCGGACGTTCACGAAGCCCTGCGTGCCGGCGTCAGCCCTCGAGGTCACCGAGTAGGTGTTGGTCTCGATCCTGAAGTTCAGGTAGTTCCCCGGGGGAACGGACTTGCCGGAGACATCCTTCCCGGCGGTGTTGTCCCACACCTTGACGGCGATGGCGGGATCGACCACGTTGAATGCGACGGGTCCGATCGTCCCTGTCCACCTGTACCAGTTCCCTGTCTTCCCTACGAAGGTCTGCGGGGATACGTAGAAGTTAGTCGGGGTTCCGACGGACAACACGTAGTCAGGTGTCGAGGTGGCGGGGTTGTTCCCTGACGCGAACCAGGCAATCTGGGTTGCAGTACCGACTGCCGCGGATACATCAAGGCCCTCTTCACCTATGAACACATCTCCGCCCTGCGGGACTTGCCTAATGGTTGCGGCGGATGCTGGCAGCGTGAACGCGGCCAGGACTACCACTGCAATCAGTGCAAGGCCAAAGCGCTTAATCATTCTTTTGTCCTCCTTACTCATGTCCAAATCCTGAACGTTCAATCCATGCACGTGAGAACCGCATTCGACAGGTGCCGAACGGAGGTTCTCCCGTGCTCCATACTCCGAATAACGGAATATGAATGAATATTTGTGGAACACCTCATATATCCTTTTTGGTCGGAGAGACGACGAGAGACGGGAAAAAAACAGCCTTTTCACGAATTTGGTCGCATTTATTGGCTTTTTTTCCATTCGGCCCCCGGTCCTTCGCCCGGGTCCCGTGCCGGGTCCCGCCCGGGTCAGGCCCGTTCCACGCGCACACCCTTCCTACACGTTCCCGGCAGGCATCATGAAACCTTAACAATGTATTCACTCCCCATAGTGATGCATGCGCTGCATCAGAGCCCACACCCTCGCCTCCGCGCACGAGCAGGTGGTCAAGGTCGTCCTCGAGAAGGGGACGCCCCTCACGACGGAGAACGGCGAGGAGACCGTGGAGGCCGAGGAGGTCGCGATCAGGGTCGAGCGGCCGGACACGCACCCGATGGTGAGCCCTGCCTCGAGGTTCTCGGAGAACTTCATGGAGCAGTACGCCCGTGACCTCCTCTCCGGGAGCCGCTCCGCATTCGAGTACGACTACCACGAGCGTCTCTTCCACTGGGGCAACGGGCTCTTTGCGGGAGACTGCTCCCCCGTGCACGTCGACCAGGTCGCGTACATCACCCGGAAGATAAGGGAGAACCCCGCGACGCGGCGTGCAATCGCCGTCACGTGGAATCCCGCGAGGGACCAGTCCGTGGGGGACTGCCCCTGCCTGCAGCTCGTGCAGTGCGTCGCACGGTCGGGCCTCCTCCACATGAAAGTGGTCTTCCGCAGCAACGACATGCTCACCGCCGCGGGCGCGAACATGTTCGCCCTCGTTGCGCTCCAGCGGCACATCGCGGGGGAACTCGGGCTCGGGCTGGGGTCGTACACTCACGTCTCCCTCGTGCCCCACATCTACTACGTCCGCGATGCCGCCGATATCGAGCCGTTCTGCAGGAGGGGGGAGGCTATTTCCCCCATCCCGGAGGTGTGCAGGGCGTGCGGGAAGTGCCCGTGAGACTTCGCGCGGAGATGACCGCCGGTCGCAACGGCGGGGCGGGAGAAAACCAGTCAGGTTAATTACGGGAGGGGACGAATAGAATAAGGTACACGCAGCCCGGTAGTGTAGCGGTCAATCATGCGAGACTCTGGATCTCGCGACAGCAGTTCGAATCTGCTCCGGGCTATGGTCCCCGTTTTCCCTCCGCGCCTGGCGTGACGCGCCGGCGGTGATTTCCTCCCGTCAATCCGTCCCCTGATCTTCCCTGTTCTCCCCGCGATTCCCCTCGCCCTCCTCCCCCTCCATTCCCCCCCAGAGACCCTTCTCTCCCCGGTTCCCCACCTCTGCAGCACTCGAGGATGGCGTGGTCACGGTGGTACGGCCCGAGCCACACGACCTTCCGCGTGCGTATCCCGTGGCGCGCGAGCTCTTTGGCGGCGCGCCGCACGACGTCCTGGGGCTTTCCCGCCACGTCGATGCTGCGGGCCTTCACCGCGACGAGGGCAATGCCACCCTCCCCGAGGAACGGGAAGTTCCTCCTCGCGATCAGGACCTGGTCAGGGTGCGAAACGTCCTGGAAGAGGAAGTCGACCTCCTCCACGAGGGGAACGTACGTTTCCGGGCATGCCGCGTCCGCGAAGATGGGGACGATATTCATCCTCCTCTCCGCGACGGCGAGGAGGTCCCTCATCGGGGCGGGCGCGTTCTCGACTGCGTACACGACCTCCGTGTAGTCTGCCACGTGCGAGACCGTCGTCCCGTGGGCCGCGCCGAGGTACAGGACCCGCATCGCGGGCTCGAGCATCACTTCCCCGCCGAGGTAGTAGTACGCGGCGAGTTTGCTCCTGCGGGGACTCCAGACCCTGTATCCCTTGAGGGTACGTTCCCCGTAGACCCCCGCTTCCCCGCGGGAGACGAGGACCCCGTCGATCCACATCATCCTTCCCTTCCTCCCCCCGCCCTCCGCACCGCCCCGCGTGCCTCCTCGATGAACGCGCGGTCCACCTCCCCCCGGAAGAGATCGATCCTCGCGGCGATGGCGAGTTTCGCGGAGAGCGTCCTCGCGACCTTCCCCCTCCGGTACCTCGCCGCCCTGTGCACCGCGCGGCACTGGTACACGATCCCGTGCTTCGGCGGCGGTGTCCCGGAACGCACGTGGGAGAAGAGCGCCGTCCGGGCACCGAGGACCTGGATCGCGGAACCCGGGAGGCGGGAGAGGGCAACGAGGCCTCCCGCCGCGGCGAGGAGGCGTGCTGCCACGACACCCCCCGTGAGCGCCGCCGTGTTCGGGACGATTTCCGACGCGAGGCGCGAGATCTCGCGGGTCAGGCCGTCCCTCGCGCACCCTAGCTGGGCGATGGCCGCCGCGACCTCCTTTAGGCGGGGACTCCCCCCCGCGGAGATGGCCCCGAGTGCCTCTTTCCCCCCGAGGGCCCGGTACTTCCGCGTGAATCCGGGTGTCACCGCCGCGTGCCATGCGAGTGCGCTCTCCGAGAGGTCGTTGATCGCCTCGTCCAGCCGGTCCCTCACGCGGACCATCTGGAGGAGTTCCTGCTCGGGTCCCGCGGCAACGCGGGCAAGTGCCCTCCCGGCGCGGAACACGCAGAGCGCGCGGAGAACGTGCAGGTACTCGGCGCGCGAACCGACGAACCCGCAGTCCCTCGCGACTTCCCACGCGGGCATCGGGAGCGCCTCCCCCGTGGAGAGGATCCTGTCGAGGCGGAGGGAGAGGTACTCCGGGTCGCGGGACTCCGCCGGTGTGCACTTCCCCCCCGAGACGTCGCCGAACCAGTAAGAAGGCATTCCCTGATATCTTGGACGGCGGGATTGCTCATATACCCCCCTGCCGGGCGCTCCCCCGCACGGTCAGGCGATCGAGAAGCCGAACGAGAAGAGGACCACGGGGAGCATGACCGCGCCCATGCAGAAGACCTGCGGTACCGCGAGGAGCCGGGGGACACACCCGACGGCCGTCGCGAGCGCGAGGACGAGGAGTCCGAAAGGCCCGGTCGTGAGGAACGACACGAACGTGACGAACGCGATGACGGCAGCGGCGAGCCGCGTCCTGTCGATCCCCTCGAGGGAGCGGGCGAGCCCTGCACATGCAACCGTGACCACGTACGCGAGGAGCGCCGCGAGGGACGCGGAGACGAGGAGGAGGTGGAGAGGGGGGACCTCGAGGGCGGAGAGCGCGGAGACGACGCCGTTTCGCGTCCTCTCGACGGCGTAGAACGCCGCGAGTCCCACGAGGGCGTTCGTGGTGTTCGCCGCGCTGGTGGCGAGGATGTACTCGCGCCTGTCGCGTCCGCAGTCGACGACCGACGCGAGGACCCCGTTTGCGGTCGCGTTCGAGAGCCCGGGCAGCCACCCGACGACGATCCCCGCGACCGACCCAAGGAGCGTTCCCCTCGCGATCCCCCCGTCCTCCAGCGATATCCCCGTAAATTGCTGGGGAGGGATCGCGCCCTTCCCGGAGAAGAGGAGGACGGAGATGCCGAACAGCCCCGAGAGGAGCGGCATGAGGATCGCGCCCGTGCCGAGCGGGGACTGGGAGAGGTACGCGTACCGGAATGCAAAGAGCCCGAGGATTCCCGAGACGAGGAAGACACCCGTGGAGACGCGCGCCGAGGGGGAGTGGAGGACGAGGACCGCGACGACCCCGGCTATCACTATCCCGCTCGCCCAGTCCACGTAGGGTTGGACGGGGGGCACGAGGAAGATGAGGAGGATGCAGAGCGGGACAGAGAGGACGATCCCTGTCGCGCTCCCAAGGGCGGCGATGCGGACTGCCTCTTCCCCCCTCCCCTCGAGGCAGAGGGAGTGGGCGGGCAGGACGGCGATGGCGGTGTCTGCATCCGGGATGCCGAGGAAAGTGCTCGGGACCGCGTCGAGGAAGCAGTGCGCGACGAGCGCCGAGACGAGGACCGCGGCGAGGAATGCAGGTCCAAAGAGCGGCGCGAGGACGGAGAGGGAGGCGATGAGGACGGCTGCGAGGGTATTCACGTGGATGCCCGGGAGAAGCCCCGATACCGTGCCGAGGGCCACCCCTGCTGCCGTCCCCGCGACGATTTCCCACATCCTTTCGCGAGGGTAGGGGGCATTTATCTTAAATGAATCGATACCTGATAGGAAACCTACCTGCAGCCGGAGATGGGTTGCCCGATGCGAATCGCGATCACGAGGCTCAAGGAGAAGGCCGCCGAGGACCGGGCACGCTGCGCCGCGCGGGGACACGAGTGCTACGCGGTCTATCCCCTCGAGGCCGTCCCGGACCCCGCCGAGATTGAGATGTTCGTCCGCCTCGCGAACGAGGGCGCGTTCGACTGCATATTCTTCACGAGTGCCCTCACCGTCCGCCTCGTCGCGCCGCGGGTGGAGAGGTGGCCGCGCGTGGTCGCGATCGGGCCGCAGACGGGGCGGGAGCTCGAGAAATGCGGCGTGCGGGCCGAGGTCCTGGGCAGTTTCTACAGCCGGGACTTCGTCCGCCACGTGGGCAGCTGGATCGCCGGGAAACACGTCGGCATTCCGCGCGCGGACGTGCCGAATCCGGGTCTCGTCGCGTCCATCGAGTCCGCGGGGGGGCGGGTCACGCAGGCCCATTGCTACTCCCTCCGGCCGACCGGGATACCCCTCCCCCTCGCCGACGCGGATGCCGTCCTCTTCACGAGCGCGATGTCCTACAGGGTGGCCGTCTTCGAGGGGCGGCCCGGTCTCCTCTTCCTCGCCATCGGCGAGGTCACCGCATCCGCGATGCGGGAGGGGGGGCACGCCCCCCACGTCGTGGGCGACGGGTCGCTCGAGGGCACGCTCTCCGCGTTCGACAGGTTCCTCTCCCGTCCCCGTGGTGGTGCCGGGTGAGCGGGGAGGGTGCGATTCCCCTGCCCGCGGGAGGTATCCTCGTCCTCGACAAGCCCCGCGGCCCCTCGAGCCACCAGGTTACCGCGTGGGCGGGCGATATCCTCGGCACGAAGGTCGGCCACGCGGGCACGCTCGATCCCGGCGTCTCGGGTGTCCTCGTCGTGATGCTCGGGAAGGCGGTCCGCCTCGCGCCCGTCCTCCTCTCGCACGAGAAGGAGTACGTCGCCGTCGTGAGGTTCCACGGGAATCCGGGAGTGGAGGCTGTGGGGAGGCTCTGCCGGGAGTTTTCCGGCCGTATCTACCAGAGACCGCCGCGGAGGAGTTCCGTTGCGCGGGCACTCCGGATAAGGACCGTCCGTTCCCTCGAGCTCCTGGAGATGGAGGGGAGGCTTGCCGTCCTGCGGGTCACCTGCGACGCGGGGACGTACATCAGGTCCCTCTGTCACCACCTCGGCCTTGCGGCCGGGTGCGGCGCCCACATGCAGGAACTCCGCCGGACGAGGTCGGGGCCTTTCGGGGAGGAGTCCGCGCGGACACTCGCGGAGCTCCGCGACGCCGCGGACGCGTTCCGCGAGGGATTCTCCCGCCCCCTCCTTGGGATGGTACTCCCGGTGGAAGCAGCCGTCGCCGGCCTGCCGGAGGTCGTCGTACGCGACACGGCCGTTGATGCCCTCTGCCACGGCGCTTCCCTCGCGGGGGTCGGGATCCTCTCGCGCGGGTCATTCCGCGAGGGGGACCGCGTCGCGGTCCTGACGCGCAGGAGGGAGCTCGTCTGCGTGGGGCGCGCACTCGTCCCCTCCGAGAGGGTTTCCCCGGGGATGCCGGGCCTCGCCATCGCGCCGGAGTGCGTCCTCCTCCCCCCGGGGACCTACCCGAAGGGGTGGAAGGCAAAGAGAGAAAGATCCCGCGAGGAGTGAGGGGCCGGCACGCGGTGTCCCGGGTGGAGGGCGGGTGAGATAGGATTTTAAAAAAATCCCGCGATATAGTACGGGTACACTCGTTTTGCTGAGGTAGTCTAGCGGTACGGCGCAGGCCTGGAGAGCCTGTGGGGCTTCGGCCCCTCGGGAGTTCAATTCTCCCCCTCAGCGTCCCCCCGGTCCTGCGACGCGTCTTCTGGCGGGTTTCGGCCCGGGTCTCCCGCTTCCACGAGCCGCTCGAGGGCGAAGGCGTAGTACTCCTCGGATATCTCGAACCCGAGGAAGTGCCGCCCCATCTCCCTCGCGACGACGGCGACCGTCCCCGACCCGATGAAGGGATCGAGCACGAGGTCGCCCGGATTGCTCGAGTACGCGAGTATCTTCCTGACGAGCGCGCGGGGGAGCTTCGTCGCCGTCTTTTTCTTTCCCCTCCAGTACTCCCGGGGGATCACCCAGACGTCCTCCGGGTAATGATCCTGCTTGTTGAACGTGTAGTCGGACGGGTCCTTGACGGCAAAGAGGATGTGGTAGTGGCTCGTCACGTACTTCCGGCGGGTGAAGACCCCGAACTGGAACTTCCATATCAGGTGGTTGAGGACGTGGAAGCCCGCCCTGTCGAGGCCGCAGAGCACCTCCTTGAGCCTGTTCCACCCTGAAAAGACGTAGAGGCTCCCCGTCGGGGAGAGGACGCGGAATGCCTGTTCCATCCACCTGTCCGTGAATTCCTGGTAGCCGTCGGCGGGAATCTCCCGGTAGCCCGGGAGGACGTGGGACCCTGTCCTGTTGTAATTTTTCCGCTGTTCCCGGAAATCGATCGCGAATGGCGGGTCGGTCACGACGAGGTCGACAGTCCCCGAGGGCAGGGCGGGGAGGAGGGCGAGTGCATCCCCAAGGTAGATGGTGTCGGGGGAGAAGGGGCCGAGGTTCGCCTCTCTCACGTTCCCCGGGCCTCCCCCCTGCACCGCTCCCCTGCCGCGCGGCCGAGTTCGAATGCCTTCATGTTGATCGCGACGGTCTTTGGCGGGACGAGCCTCTTCACCGCGCCCGCGAGGGACTCTGGCTTGAGGGGCATGAACCACGACGCCGCGCCTATCATCACCACGTTCTGCGAGAGGGGGCTCCCCGCTTCTGCCGCGAGCCTGTCGGCCTCGACGAGGCAGAGGGGCCACGCGGAGAGTCTCCGGACGATGGCCTCCCTGTCCGGCACGGCTGCCCCCTGCATGGAGGCGGAGGTCGGGACGACGAGGCTGCTGCTGGAGACGATCCTCCCGTCCGGCGCGAGGAAATGGGAGTACCGGAGCGCCTCCAGCAGGTCGAACGCGATCATGAGCCGCGCCGCACCCGGCGGGACGAGGGGGCCGAATCTCCCGTCGATGCGGATGTGCCCCTCTACGGAGCCACCCCTCTGCGCCATCCCGTGGGTCTCTGCACCCCTCACGCTCCTCCCCTCGGCGAGGCATGCCTCGCCGAGGATGTTGGACGCGAGGATGATCCCCTGCCCCCCGATTCCCACGAGGAGGATGTCGAAACTCCCGCTCATCGCCTGCCCTCCTTCCTTCGCTCCTTCCTGATCGCACCCGCGGGGCATATCTGGGCACAGACTCCGCACCCGCTGCAGAGGTCCGTGATGCGTGCCTTGTCCTCCTCTCCCCTCTCTATCGCGGGGCAGCCGAACCCGATGCAGACGCCGCAGGCCGTGCACGCCTCGCGGTCGACCTCGAAGCGCCCCCTCCGGATGTTTGCCCGCCGTGCCGTGATCACGCACGGCTGCCGCGCGATCACGACCTTCACGCCCGGTTGTTCCGCCGCGGCCCGCAGGGTCGCCATCGTGGAGACGAGGTCGTAGGGGTCCACGGTCTCCACCCACTGGACACCGCACGCCCTGCACACCGCCTCGAGCGAGATCTGGGGCGAGGGGGCACCCGTCGCCGTGGTGCCGGAACACGGGTTGGGCTGGTGCCCCGTCATCGCCGTGACCCGGTTGTCGAGGATGACGAGGATCATGCGGGCACCGTTGTACACCGCGTTGATGAGGCCGGGGATGCCCGAGTGGAGGAAGGTCGAATCCCCTATCGTCGCGACGATCTCCCTCTTCTCCCCCGCGTGGGAGAGCCCGCTCGCGACCGTGACGGCGGCCCCCATGCAGAGTGTCGTGTCCACGGCGCCGAGCTGGAGCCCGAGGGTGTAGCACCCGATGTCGCTAGGGAATATCCCGTCCTTGAAGACCCTGCGGATCGCGTAGAAGACGGGGCGGTGCATGCACCCCGCGCAGAGGATGGGTGGCCGGGGAGGGAGATCTGCCACGGGAACTGCCGGGGGGTAGGTCTCGCGGGGTTCGATCCCGAAGGACTTGAGGATCGAGGCGACCGAGGCCGTGGAAAGCTCCCCCTCCCACGGGACGAGCCCGTCCTTCTTGCCCGAGACCGGGACCCCGCCGGAGACCTGGCGGACGATCTCCTCGACGACGGGGTGGAGCTCCTCAACGACGAGGACGCTCTCGTGGCGCCGCACCTGGTCTCTGAGCCATCCCTCGTCGACGGGGTACGCCCCGATCCTCACGAGGGAGACGTCATCGGGGATGAGCTCCTCCACGTACGCGGCCGCGATCCCGCTCGCGACGACCGCCCGGGGTCCCCGTATCACGGCCTTGTTGTACCCATTCTCCACGAGGGCCTTCTTCACCGCGGGCTGCTTTTCGTTCAGCTTCCTGTGGAGGACACGCGTGTGTGCGGGGATGACCACGTACTGTTTGGGGTCCTTGTGGAACTCGCCCTTGCGCGTGTTCTTGGCCGGCTCGCCGGTGATCGTGTCCCCCTTGGAGTGGCAGATCCGCGTCGTGGGCCTGAAGATGACGGGGAGACCGAACTGTTCCGAGAGGGAAAACGCGTCCCTCGCCATGTCGTGGGCCTCCTGGATCGTCGAGGGATCGAGGCAGGGAATCTTCGCGAAGAGGGCGTAGCACCGGCTGTCCTGCTCGTTCTGGGAACTGTGCGCGAACGGGTCGTCGGCGCTCATGATGACGAGGCCCCCCGTGACGCCCGTGTACGCGCTCGTCATGAGGGGGTCTGCCGCGACGTTCAGGCCGACGTGTTTCATCGTGACGAGTGCGCGGAGCCCGCACCACGCCGCGGCAAGGGCGTTTTCCAGCGCGACCTTCTCGTTGACAGACCACTCGACGTAGTAGCCCCTCTCCGGTATCCCGCGGAGGATGTCGATCACCTCCGAGGACGGCGTGCCGGGATACCCCGTCACGAAATCGACGGGGGCTTCCAGGCACCCGCGGGCGATCGCTTCGTTGCCAAGGAGGTACTCCCTTCTCATCAGGCTCCCACCCGGAATTCGCATTCATACATTCAGGGCAGGACCCATTTAATCTACTGGTCGCAGGGGAGGGATGGACACGGCGGGAATTCAAAACCTATAATATCCAGCGGGGACGAAATAGTAGGCAGGCCACGGGGGCCCGTAGCATAGCCAGGTGGTGCACCCGGCTGATAACCGGGAGGTCATGTGTTCGAATCACATCGGGCCCATCACCCCTTTTTCCGCGCTTCCAATCCCCTTAACTGGTCACGCGTCCCACATGGATCGCATGAGAAGGGAACCTCTCGTCGTCATCGCGCTCGGCTTCGCCGCGTGCGTCGCCCTCTACGTCCTCGTCGACATCTACGCGAGCCTGATCGTGGCGGTCATCGCCATCGCCCTCGCGATGTCGGTCTTCATCATGCAGGACAGCCTCAACAAGCCGAACATCGTGGTCTTCGCCGAGGAGGGCGGCAGGGGGATACGGGTACGGAACAGGGGCAACGCGAGGGCCCTCTCAGTTCAGGTATCCCTCGCGCCGCAGGACCTCCGGTTCGAGATCCCGGAACTCGGGGAGGACAAGGTGGTGACGTTCCAGGTCCCCGCCCTGGCAGACAAGACGAAGGTCGACGTGAAGTACAGGAACGAGGAGGGTCTCTCCTTCGCAAAGACCATCGTCCTCCTCCCCGGCGACGTCGAGGACGAGGACCTCTTAAAACCCCTCTTCCCCCTCTTCGGCTGGAAGTGACCCCGCGCCCTCACTTTTTCTGGGTGATGAACGCGATCGTCTTCTCCAGGGCCTCGATGAGGTCTTCCTGGCCTTCCAGGTAGTCCCTCATCGCGCGGTAGAGCATCACCATGACCTCGTGCCCGTAGAGGTGCAGGGCATCGCGCGGGGCGAGGGGGTTTCGGTAGGAGTCGACGGAGACCCCGTCGGAACTGTACATGAGCTCGTAGAACTTCCCGTCCTCGGAGAGGACGCAGAACTGGTCGTCCACCTTCTTGCTGGGATCGTCGGGCCGGTGCGGCACGGGGTCGGTCCTCCCGAGGACGATCATCTTCTCCTTGTAGAACGCCGTGTCGTAGAGCTCGCCCCTCGTGTCCACCTTTCCCTTCATGAGCAGCGTGAGACCGATTCTCTTCACGACCGGGACCGTCATCTCGCCCATGCGGGCCATCAGTTCCTCTTCCCGCGCGCGGACCTCCTCCCCCAGCTTCCCGATCTTCCCGTCGTAGTCCTCGATCTTTTCAAGAAGCCTGCGGTATCCCCTTTCTATCTCGTCACTCTCGTGCATGTCTCCCCCTTCCCCGCGGCGCGGGGAAATTTTCCGGGGCGTTCATTCACTACTGGGTGGAGGGGGCAATAATTGTTCCTGCGAAAAACCGTCCCTCCCGGTCCGTAAACCCTATCGCGCGATACCGGTGTGCCCGCACATCCCCCGGTGGGCCCGCCGCGTCACACGGGTTGTCCCCTGAAGTAATACACGTGGTCCGAGAGGATCCGGACCGGAAGGACAGTCCCGGGGGGATACTCTCCCCCGATGACGACGCCGCGGTACTCGCGGGTCCTGCCCATGGACGTGCCCGGCCGGAGGCGCTCGGTGACGACGACGGGGACGGTCCGGCCCACCCACCGCGCGTTCTCGCCCCGCGCGATCTCCACGGCGAGGGCAAGGAGCCTCCGCGACCGCTCCTTCTTGACGCGGTCGGGCATGTCCACCTCCCCCGCGGCGGGTGTCCCGGGACGAGGGGAGTAGCGGGTCACGATGACCCTGTCGGGCCGGACTTCCCGGAGGAGTCCGAGCGTCTCCTCGAATTCCCCCTCGGTCTCCCCCGGGAAACCGCAGATGATGTCCGTCGTGAGGGAGAGCCCGGGGACGGCCTCCCGGAAGACCTCCACGATCTCGAGGACTTCTGCCGGGGTGTACTCCCTCTGCATCCGCCGGAGGACCCCCATAGACCCCGACTGGACCGGGAGGTGGAGGGTCGCGAAGATCTTGGGAAGGGTGAATGCCTCCGCGACACCCTCGCGGGCGGGATAGAGGGTCGCCGGGTTCATCATCCCGGGACGGACCATGAAGTGCCCCGGGAGGGAGTTGAGCGCGTGGAGGAGGGACGGGAGGGACTGCCCGGTGTCCTTCCCCCACGCGGCAAGGTCCTGGCCCGTCAGCCTCACCTCGAATGCGCCCGCGGCGACGAGGCGCGCGGTCTCCGAGAGGATCTCGCGCGGGTCCCGGCTCTCCAGGACGCCCCGGGCGCGCCGCGTGATGCAGTACGTGCACGACCCGAGGCAACCCCGGCAGGCCTGGACTATCCCCACCGGGCCGGCAGGAACGGTGTTCACTTTCGCCCACGCGGCGTGGATCTCGTCGGGGTGGATGGTGACGACAGGCCTTCGCGTGGCCGCGAACGCTCCGGGGAGGGCGAGCGGCATGCACCCGGTCACGTAGACGGGGCGGCCCTCGTGCCGCCGCACCTCCGCGAGGACCTTCCTCTCCGTCCTCCCGACGACCGCGCACGTGTTGAGGACGATGGCGTCGGCAAGGCAGGGATCGTCGACGAGCGTGCACCCCTGCGCTTTGAGGACCTCGGCGAGCTTCCAGCTGTCCCCCGCGTTGTACGTGCAGCCAAACGTCCGCAGGAATACCTTCTTTTCCGCGAGGGCGCGGAGTGCCCCGCGGCTGTCCCCCGCCTTTTTGCTGTCCGCGCCGTGCGACCCGTCGCCCATCCATGGCATCCCTCGCTCCCGGAGGGCATGAGCATTCCCCCTGTCCCCGGCGCGGCGGCAGGAATGGCATGCACGCGCCCGCAGCCCCGGGTGAACCCTGCCCGGGGAAGAAAAAGGCTTAACCCGGCCGGCCCATTATGACTGTACGATGATTCGGGTCGGGCTTCTGGGGTGCGGGAACATCGGTCGCGTCATCGTGACGCACAGGGAAAACTTCGAGGTCGTGGCCCTCTACGACCAGGTGCACGCCCGGGCCAAGGAGCTCGCCGAGATATCGGGCGGAACCGCGCACAGCGACTTCGACTCGTTCATCGGGGCAGACTTCGAGTACGTGGTCGAGGCGGCCTCGGTCAGGGCTGCGCGGCAGTACGGCAAGAGCGTGCTCTCGAGGGGCAAGAACCTCATCCTCCTCTCCGTGGGTGCGCTCGCAGATTCCCGGTTTCTCTCGGAGCTCGTGGGGATCGCCGGGGAGAGGGGCCTTCGCATCTTCGTCCCGAGCGGCGCGATCGCGGGGCTCGACAACCTCAAGGTGGGCCGAATCTCCCCCGTCCGCCGCCTCGTCCTGCGGACCACGAAGAGCCCCGAGTCCCTCGGGATAGAGGCAGGGGAGAGGACCCTCGTCTTCCGCGGCAAGGCGCACGACTGCATCAAGGAATTCCCCCGCAACGTGAACGTCTCCGTGGCGCTGAGCCTTGCCGCGGACCGCGACGCGGACGTCGAGCTGTACGCGGACCCTTCCGTCACGCGGAATATCCACGAGATAGAGGCGGAGGGTGAGTTCGGCGAGATCTACATCAGGGTGAGCAACGTCCCGAGCCCCGACAACCCGGCGACGAGCTACCTTGCCGCCCTCTCCATCCTCACCCTCCTCCGGAACCTGGACAATCCCCTGGTGGTCGGGACGTGAAGGGAAAGCAAGAGGGTGCTACCCCCCGGGGGGGAGGGGAAGACGGGGCCGGCGGGCCGTTCCAGGTCCCCCGCGGTCTCCTCCTCTCCTTTCTCGACGAGGATGCACCGTTCGGTGACATCACCTCGCTCTCCGTCCTCCCGCGCGTGTCCTGCAGGGCG
This sequence comes from Methanolinea sp., assembly GCA_030055515.1. Classification (NCBI taxonomy): domain Archaea; kingdom Methanobacteriati; phylum Methanobacteriota; class Methanomicrobia; order Methanomicrobiales; family Methanoregulaceae; genus Methanolinea; species Methanolinea sp. The sequence continues at coordinate 210,399 of JASFYI010000003.1, forward strand.
AGGATCGTCGCGCGGGAAGGGGGGGTCATCGCGGGGCTCGAAGAGGCCCGGGAGCTTTTCCTCGCGAGTGGCGTCGCGTTCCGGCCCCTCGCGGCGGACGGCGACCGGGTCCCGCCCGGGGCAGTCCTCGCGGAGGTCGAGGGGCCGGCCCGGGCCGTCCTCCTCGTGGAGAGGACCGCGCTCAACATCCTGATCCGCATGAGCGGGATCGCGACGATGACCCGTGCCCTCCAGGACGTGCTCGACGAGAAACTCCCGGGGGCACGCGTCGCGGCGACCCGGAAGACGTGCCCGGGCCTCCGCCTGCTGGACAAGAAGGCCGTTGCCATCGGCGGGGGGGACCCGCACCGCCTCACCCTCTCCGACGGGATACTCATCAAGGACAACCACCTCGCCCTCGTCCCCCTCGAGGAGGCGATCGCGCGGGCGAGGGCGCACTCGTGCTACAGGAAGGTCGAGGTCGAGGTGGAGAGCCCGGAGATGGCCGTGCGCGCGGCACGCGCGGGGGCAGACATCCTCCTCCTCGACAACATGACGCCCGCGCTCGTCCGGGAGACCATCAGGATGCTGAAAAACGCGGGTCTCCCCTCCCTCCCCCTCGTCGAGGTCTCGGGGCGGATCACCCCGCAGAACATCGCCGACTACGCGATCGAGGGGGTCTCCCTCGTCAGCGTGGGCGCGCTCACCCACAGCGTAAAGGCCCTCGATATCGGCCTCGACGTCGTTGGGACCGGGGACGCTCCCCGGCCGGCACGGGGACCCGCACCGCGGGAATATACCTGACGCGTAACTTTCCCTGCACGGGCCCCCCACCCACCCGAGCGACGTTCCCAAAAACTTATCAGCGTGGATCCCTAATGCCTGCCGAGGGGAGACTCCGGGAATGGCAGGGAGAGAGGTGACCGAGCGCGAGAAGAGGGAGGCCGAGGAGGCGGCGAGGCGGAGGGCGGTGCGGCGTCTCGCCGCGCTCCTCAAGAGCCCCTACCTCGACGAGCGGTGGAAGGCAGCCGAGAAACTCGGCGTCATCGGGGACGGGTCCGTCGTCCCCGACCTCATCGAGGCCCTCTCCGACCCGTTCGTGGAAGTCTCCTGGATCGCCGCGAAGTCCCTCGGCGAGATAGGGGACGGGAGGGCTTTCGAACCCCTCCTCAAGGCACTCCAGTCCCCGGAGAAGTGGCTCCGCATCGGTGCCGCGATTGGCCTAGGGCGCCTCGGGGACAGGAGGGCGGTCCCCGCACTCGTCCAGGCCCTGAGAGACGAGAAGGCCCTCGTGCGGAAGCACGCCGCGTGGGCGCTCGGCGTCCTCGGCGATCCCTCTGCCCTCGAACCGCTCCGCGCACTCGAGAACGACCCCGACAAGAGGGTGAGGGAGGAGGTCGCCACCGCGATAAGGATACTCCTCTCCGCGGCGGAGTCCGCGCGGGGAACGTGATCTTGGCGGCCCGCCCCGGGACCGCGCCTGCTTTTCACCACTGTTCCGGGTGAAGGGATTTTCCCCGGGGGAAACCCACCTTCCCCCTCATGCAAGATACCACTGTCTCCCTCCTCGCCGCTGTCCTCGCGGCGCTCTTGATCGCGTTCCTGTGGCTCCTCGTCTCCCACGTGCGGCTGCGCGAGAGGGTCGGGGAGAGGGCGCGGGCGATGTTCGAGGAGTGGCGTGCGGAAAGCCTCGAGCGGGAGGCTAAAGAGCGGGCAGAGGTCCTCTGCAGGGAGTGGGTGGCGGCCAACGAGGCGCGGGTGCGGCGGGATGCAGTCGCGCGGAGCGAGGCCGCGGTGAGGGGCAGGGTGACCGAGCACCTCCTCCCCTTCTTCCCCCAGTTTCCCTACAACCCGCGCGACGCGAGGTTCCTCGGGTCCCCCGTGGACTTCGTGGTCTTCTCGGGACTCTCCGCGGGCAGGCTCGAGGAGATCGTCTTCGTCGAGGTGAAGAGCGGGAGGGCGGCCTCACTCTCGGAGAGGGAGAGGATGGTCCGGTCCTGCGTGGAGGAGGGGCGCGTCCGTTACCGCGTGCTGAGAACCGGCGGGGAGTGAGGGGAAACCCGTTTTTTCAGGTCGCAGGGGCCCCGGCCGCGCGCCCCTCGGCTTCCGCGAGCCTGTCCATGTCGATCACGTCGTCGACGTAGGTGGTGAGCTGCGTGAGCAGGAGGGGATCGATCCCTTTCTCCACGGCGAGGAAGATCCCGGGTGTATCGAGGAGGCGGAGCTTGCTCGTGACGAAGTGGATGAACTTCGAGATGTGGACGGACGGCAGGTAGATGAGCATGGTGCTCACCGAGTCGAAGAGGAGGCACGGTTTCTCGCCGGTGGTCGCGTTGAGCACCTCGGTGATGGCGATCCCGAGATCGGTCAGGTTCGAGGGACTATTCACGAACATCGTCTCGGTGTCGTCCTCCGGCACTCTCCCGATGGCATACTTCGTGATCGCGTCGATGAAGGTGATTTTCTTCGTGTCAATGCCCTCCGCGGCGTAGTACTTCCTGAGAATCCCGGAGGGCTGGTTCGTGGTGATGACGACGACCCTGTAGCCCTGGTGAACGAGGCTCTTGATGATGTGGATGTTGCTCTGCTTCAGCCTCTCCGCCGCCGAGAGGACGAGGAAGAGCTTGTCCTGGCCCAGCCTCGAGAGATCGACAGCCATCCTCCCCTCACCTCGTCAGGAACTCGCGGTATGCCTCGGGGATCTCCTCCCTCTCCTCGACAATCTCCCTGTTCAGCTCCCTGAAATTCTCGATTATCTGCTCGAGGTGGGTTATCTGGACAGAGAGCATCGTTTTTTCCTCCTCGGTCACGGGTCCCTCGTCAAGGTGCCTGCGGATCGAGGCGAGGTTGTCCCTCAGCATCTCGAGGGGGCCCTTCATCCGGAGGGTTGCCTCGGAGAGGTACCCGACGAGCGCGGAGTGCTTCTTCTCCACCTCCTCCTTCTTCTCCTGCAGTTCCGCCTTCACCCTGTCCCTCTCCTCCGAGATGCTCGCGACCACCCACGTGACCGCGATGAACATCGCGGCACGGAGGACCGTTGCCCACGAGAAGTCACCCACGACGAGGCTCGTTGCGATCGTCGCCGCCACGAGGCCGACGGCAACGAAAAGCGCCTTCCTGTGGTACCAGAGCGCGGAGAGGACGAGGAGGATGTAGAAGATGTGCGTGTACCCGACGGCCGTCCGGAACATGTAGTGCACGGTCACCTCGAGCCCCGCGCACACGATGCCGAGGACCACGAGGATCCAGAGTCTCTGCCTTACTGTCGTCTCTTTCTCGCCCTTGCCTTCCTCCATGCCCTGTATCCACCCCCTCGCCCTGGAAATCACCGATCTCACTTTGGCCACCGGCAGGCATTAAAATGATCGGGCCCGGATCCCGTGGGGGGCCCTCAAGGGGACGCGATGGGCCGGATGTCACCCGGTGACTGCACGAGGATCTCCTTTTCGCCCCTGTATATTTGGACCGTGCCGACCACGAAGACGGAATCCCCCGCACGCGGCCACCCCCTCCGGGCTGCGTGCGAGGGGACAAAGACCCTCACTCCCCCAACCCTGAGGACCTGGTGACCGCCTCCCTGCGTCGTCCTCGCATCCTCGACGGTCCCCCCGTGGAAGACGAGCTCGCCCTCGCGTGAATCCTGCGAGAATGGCCTTGCGAAGGCTTCCTTCCCCGCGCTCTCCACGAGGATGGAGGCGATGGTGACAGACACGAGGACCGCGATGACGAGCGCGAGCGCGATCTTCTCCTGCCGGACGAGTATCACGATCTTTTGGGTACGTACCCGTGCAACATATACACCCCGCAGGAACGTCCACGCGCACCCCGGTTGCTCTGTCCCGCAGGGGCCCCCATGACCCTCCGGTCTTACCTGCGTCTCCCCCGCTTCAGGGAGAAAACGCACGCGACGAGCACGACGACCGCGACCGCGGCAAGCACCTTTGCCGTGTCCGGGTGGCGACCCGGTTCCCCTTCGCTCCCCGCGGTCTTCCAGTCAGATTCGAAAACTCCCGAGAAGTACGCCCCGACTCCCGGGTGGTCCACTACCAGCGCGGTCTCCCTGTTGAACGCCGGCGAGTTCGCGTTCCAGTTGATGGAGCTCACGAGGACCCTCCTCCCGTCGACGATGACACCCTTGTTGTGGACCTTCAGGATATTCCCGCGGCTCAGGTCCGCGAGCCTCGCCTCGAGCGGGAGACGTTCCGCCGCGGCGATCCCGTTGACGAGGTCCACCATCTCGTCGTTGTCGGCATCGTCCTCCACGTTGTAGGGATAGGAATCGAGCAGCACCCTCACGCGGACACCGCGCCGGGCAGCATCCACCGCGTCGGAAAGGAGGGGGTTCAGCACGCCCGCGGACTCGTTCGCGATGTACGCAACCTCGATGTCGAGGGTCCTCTCCGCCCCCCTGAGGAGGTCGTGCAGGAGGTAACTCGTGTCCGGGGAGACGACGGGCGTGACCGTCGCCCCGGAGAAATCGTACGGGGTGTAACGCGGGGGAGATGCATCCGCGTGCGTGATCTCCATTGTCCCGCCGCCGGCCGGTGCACGCACCGTGTACTTCCCGCCCGCGTCGTGGGAGAAGACGGAGGCGAAGTACTCCGCGAGGCGCCTGTCCCTGACAAAGACGCCCCACCCCCTGTTCCCCTTCTTCCCCCGCTCCGGGAACCCACTGTCCTTGAAGTTCTCGCTCGTGACGAGGACACCCGACCTGTCGACGACCATGTACTTCGCGTGCATGAACCGGTAAGGGGCGTGGACGTCCTGCGTCCCCGACATCGCGGAGACGGGGATGCCCGCGCCCTCGAGCCGCGAGATGACCCACTTTTCCCCCGTGGGTATCCCCCCCACGGGCCCGCCCTCGAGCAGGACGGTGACGTTCACCCCCCTCCCCGCCGCCTCCACCAGCGCCCGGGCGAGGTCCGGGCTCGTGAACTCGTAGACGGCGACGAGGATCTCCTCCCTCGCCCCCGCGACGGCAGAGAGGAATACCTCCCTCGAGCAGTCGGGGGCGACGAAGGCGACCCCGGAGACGCCGTCGAAGCGGGCCGGCGCGAACCGGGACTGGCCCAGCATTAGGATGCGGCGGTCCCACGTCCCGTTCTCGAGGTAGTGGACCTGGCCCTGGCGCGTCGATACCGTCCCGGGCCACTCGACTTTCTGGACCGGATACCGGTTCCAGAACAGGGTGATCTCGTCGCGCGTGTTCGCGAGCTGGAACCTGCCCGTCCTCTCCATGTCGGGGACGAGGGGGGAACTCCCCTCCCACTCGTAGTCGGGGAGTACCCCGTGGCTCCGCCTGTATGCCTCCGCGTCGCGGGCAACGACGCACCGCCCCGAGAGGTGGGAGCCGGGAGGGAACCGCAGGCTCCCCTCCCCGTCGCTGACCACGATCCCGTCGAGGGGGCCGCTCCCCTCGAGGACGAAGTATTCGTCGAGGTCTTTCTCGAGGTACGGGTCGGGGCAGAACTCGACGAGGGCGAAGGCAGAAACGGGCGAGATGAGCAGGACCAGGGCGAGGACGAGGGGTACCCTGTGCATCCTCTATGAATGGTGCGACGGGAAACAATTAACCTGCTGGAACGTCCCACATTTCCCTCCGGAGGAACCGGCATGTTCTCCCCCCCGCTCGTCATCAAGCTCGGAGGGAGCCTGTACTCGAGGGCTGGCGAGATCTGCGCCTTCCTCCTCGAGAGGTCTCCCCCCGTGCTCGTCGTTCCCGGGGGCGGGCCCTTCGCGCGGGCGGTGAGGGAGACGGGCGCGGGAGGGACGGCAGCGCACTGGATGGCCGTCGCCGCCATGGAGCAGTTCGGGTGGTATCTCTCGCGCTTCGGTATCCCCGTCACGGGGCAGCTCTCCGTCTCCGAGGGGCCCCGCGTGCTCCTCCCCTACATCCCCCTCCGCTCCGCAGACCCCCTCCCGCACTCGTGGGACGTGACCTCGGATACGATCGCCGCGTGGTGCGCATGGACGCTCGGCGTCCCCCTCGTCCTCCTCAAGGCGGTGGACGGCATCCGCTCCGGGGGGAGGCTCCTCCGGCGCGTCGACGCGCCGGTCGAGACGGGTGACGTGGATCCCTGCTTCCTCGGGTTCGTCCTCGAGCGCGGGGTGCCCGCGGTGGTCATCTCGGGGCTGCGGCTTGAACGGCTCGCCGCCGTTCTCGACGGCGCGGTGCCCCGCGGGACAACCATCGGCTTTTAAGTCTCCAAAGGTCAGATAGTACGAGATACTTTGCAGGGAGAACCCATGCCATCCAGAAAGTGCACCTCATGCAATGCGCCGCTTGCCGAGAGGGGCGCAACGGAATTCGGATGCCCCACGTGTGGCCATGAGATCAGGAGATGCTTCCGCTGCCGCGAACAGAGTATTCCCTACGTCTGTCCGAGGTGCGGGTTCACGGGGCCGTGAGCCATGGGAACGGTGGCAGTCATCCTCAGGGTCATGCCCGAGTCGCCCGAGGTCGACCTCGCGGGGCTGAAGGAGGCGATACGCAGGGAGGTCCCCGCCGTGAAAGACATCCGCGAGGAGCCCATCGGGTTCGGGCTCAAGGCACTCGTCGTCGCGGCGCTGGTGCAGGACGCGGGGGGCGAGACGGATGCCCTCGAGGCAGCGATCCAGAAGATACCCGGCGTCGAGCGGGCAGAGATCACCGACGTGACCCTCACCTGAAAAACCGGGAGATACCCTGCCGGATTTTTTCCCCTCGCGGGGTCACGGCCATGGAAGGGCGCGGGTCCCGCAACCCCTTTTCGTTCATTCCTTCCCGAGCTTCTCGAGGACGGCGGTGGTGATACTCCTTATTTTCTCCACCGATACCCTGAACTTCGCGACCTCGTCGTCCGATATCTTGATGGGGACGGGGAATACGCCCTGCCTGTTTATCCTTGCCGGGACACCGATGCACACGTCGCCTATCCCGTGGACCTCGCTGCGGATGTAGGCAGAGACCGTGAGGATCCTGTTCTCGTTCCCGAGCACTGTCCTCACGAGCGTTGCGATGGCTTCTCCCGGGCCGTACACGGTCGCGCCCTTGTTCCTGATGATCTCTTCCCCGCTCGACCTGACGCGCCCCATGATGTCTTCCATGGGGAGCCCGTTGAATGCGGGCAGGTTCGAGATCTGGATGCCCCCGATGGTGGTCGCGGACCAGAGCGGGACCATCGAGTCCCCGTGTTCCCCGATGATGCGGGTGTGGACCTCGCTCACGTGGACCTTGAAGTGACGCGCGATCAGGAATTTCAGGCGCATGGAGTCGAGGTGCGTGCCCAGGCCGAACACCTGGTGGGGTGGCATGTGCGCGTAGCGGAGCGCGACGGACGTCATCACGTCGACGGGATTCGTCACCATGAGGAACATGGCCCGCGGTGCGTGCATGCCGATGGCCCCCGCCATCTTCGACACGATGCGGGCATTCTCGAGGGCGAGGTCGAGCCGGTCCTGGCCTGGTTTCCTGGCCACTCCCGCCGTGCAGACGATCACGTCCGAGTCTCCCGCGTCGGCGAAACTCGTCGTCCAGGAGAGGTCGACGTCGTGTCCCGCCGCGGCGAAACAGTCCGAGAGGTCCCTCGTGATCCCGGCGAGGAGGTTCTCCCGCCCCTCCCTCCCGTGGAGGAGGATCTTGTCGACGTAGGGAATGTGCCCGATTGTGTGGGCACAGAAAGTGCCAACGTTTCCGGTCGCACCCAGGATTGTCACTTTGGCCATTTCGACTACCCGTGCCCTCCGAGGTGATTGGGGACACGTTCTTTGGTCGACGGCCCGGCACTGCCCCCTCCCGGCAAAGGTCTCCTCCGCCCCGCACCCCCATGGGCGCCGAGTGTCCGCGGTGAGTCTGCTCCCTTCCGGGCCTGAACCGGTCCCCGCGACAGCGGGCCACGGACCCCCTCCGGGGTCCTGGTTCCCGTCCACCGACCTCATGGGACGAGGTTTCAACGTCGACCCGTACCGTTCGAAGGCAGCCCGGTTCCGCCTTCCTCGAACTTCGCCCCCCGCATATCGACGGTTTCGGGTTACAGGTGACGCCGGGCCACCCGGGCTAGTCCCCGTATGATATTGCGGCCTATGGGATAAATACATCTCCGGGTACCTTCCCCCGCCACTCGGCGATAACCTGCCTGTTCGCCTCCGCGTCGGACTTATCGAAGAGATCGATGACGGCGCACACCGGTTCCCTCGGGAGCACCCTGTAAAGTTCCCTGTAATCGCCGAAGAAGACGGAGATGGTCCTCTCCCCCGCCGCCTCTGCGACCGCGACAGGCTCCCTCGAGACGCGGCGCCTCCTCATCTCGTCGTACGGGAGGTGGAACGCGACGTCCCGGATGCCGAGGGCCTTCCTGTTCACGCGGACGTTCTGCGCCGACCAGTAGGCGGCAGCGTACCACGCGTCGTTGAGGATCACCTCCTGTACACCGTGCAGCGCGGCGCACAGCCCGAGTGTCCCCGTCCCCGCGCAGGCATCGACGAAGACGCGGGGGAGTCCCGCCTTGAGGCGCCGCTCGACCGACGCGATCTTCGGGTTCCTCGGCCGCGGGAACTCGATGTGGATCTGTGACTGCTGCGTGTAGATGACGAGGGGGCCTGCTCCCGTGGGGAATACCCCCGCCCGCACGTCGCAGCCCGCGAGGAGCTCGTAGGTCTTCGGGGGCTCCCCGAGATCCGGGTCGACCGCACCCGGGACGAAGTCTCCGGACCGCACGACCCCCTTCGCCTCCGGGACTTCCGCGACGATCCTCTCCGCGGCGGCCGGCGTTACGGCGGGGGAGAGGAGGACGAGCGACCCTGCAGGGAGGAACGGCGGGCCCGCCGTGAAGACACCGGGGTGGATCAGCGGCGATCCGACCGCCCGGAGCGGTTCCCTCCCGGAGAAAATCCCTTCCTCGAGGTAGATCGCGTAGAGGTGGGAAAAGACCTCGTCGATGAACCGTTTCCCGCACGCGCAGGGCGGGAAGACCGTCCTGTCCGGCGGGGGAGCGTTCTTGTCGAGGACGCGGTACCGGCACATCCTGCAGGGGGAGAAGAGGTCCGGCAGCTTGTCGAGCACGGCGGGGGCTTCCTCGATGCAGTCGCCGCCGCACACGGGGCACTCCATGCACCGTGGTAGGAGTCCCCGGTTCATAACATGGTCGGTGGGTGGGACCTGCGGGATTTCCCGGTCCCACCCGCGGGGAAAAAAGGAGAATGTACCGTTCGGAATTTCTCATGGGCCCGATGCGATTTGAACGCATGACCGCCCGGTTATGAGCCGGGCGCTCTGACCGGACTAAGCTACGGGCCCCGGGTCGAAAAAGCGCCGCCAACAGGACTCGAACCTGTGACATGCTGGTTAACAGCCAGCCACTCTACCAACTGAGTTATGGCGGCACGCGCGGTATGCCCTTAGAGGTTGTCCTTGCCCGTGTTAAATGTAGCGGATGGGTTTTCCCCCTCGTCCCCGCCCCCGCCCTTCATCTGGACGAGGAGCGCGATCATCCTGTCGATCTCCTCGTCGAGCACCTCGAGGAGCCTCTCGCCGGCACGCGTGGCGACCGCGCCGGCGGAGGATGCCTGGATGTACCCCATCTTTTCGAGGACGCGGAGCGAGTAGCGGATCCTGTGGGACGGGAGTTCGAGGAGCTCGGAGAGCTTCATGATGCCGATGGGCTGGTTTGCAACGACGGAGCGGAGGACCTGGACGTGCCGCCTCATGAGTTCTATCTCTTCCTTCACCCTCCCTATCATCGCCTCCACCCTGTACCCGTCTCACGCGCCCTCACGCATGGTCCTCGAGCCACCTCTTCGTCGCCCTGTACTCACCCCTGAAGTACAGGGCCAGCCCGGCCGCGAGCGAAAGGGAGAGGGCCGAGAGGGGAACGGCGAGCGCGGGCGGTGCCTTGAAGAAGAGGACGATACCTGCCGCGGCGAGCAGGACCACGCCGTTGAGGAGGATCGCGAGCCTGTAGAATTTCCACCGGAACTTCTCCCTTGTCTCCGCGTCCATCACTGGATAGTCAGCTCCAGAATAAAAGTACTTGTGGGATTGCAACGCACGTTTTCTCCGCATGGACGCGCTCGACCGGGCACTCGTCGAGGGGGGTTTTGGAGCGTACGTCGCGTACGGGACCTCCTCCGATGCAAACATCCTCTACCTCACCCGGTTCTCCACGTCGGACCCCATCCTCTACATCCGCAGGCCGGGCGAGAGGGGGATCATCGTCGTGCCGCAGATGGAACTCGAACGTGCGGCGAGGGAATCCGTCGCGGCCGTGATATCGCGGGCAGAGGCGGGCTTCCCCGAGGCCACGGGGGAGGAGACCGACATCTGGAAGGCGACTGCCCGCGTGATCTCGCGTCATGTGGAGGGCGCAATCCTCGTCCCGCCGGGGTTCCCCTCTGCCCTCGGCCTCGAGCTTGCGAAAGAGAGGACGGTCGCGATCGACAGGGACGTCCTCCCCGCGATGCGCGAGGTCAAGGCGGCAGGAGAGGTCGCCTCCATCAGGCGCGTCCAGCGCGCCTGCGACGCCGCGATGGAGAAGGCCATTAGGATGATCCGGAAGGCGAAGGTGAGGAAGGGGGTCCTCTACCGCGGGGCGGTTCCCCTCACCTCCTCGCTCGTGAGGTCCGCGATCCACCAGCACCTCGTGCGCGTGGGGTGCACCCCGGGAGAGACGATCGTCTCGTGCGGCGGGGAGACCGCGATGCCCCACGCGAGGGGGGAAGGGCAGCTCGTGGAGTGCGCGCCGATCGTCATCGACATATTCCCCCGCGATCAGGAGACCGGGTACTTCTCGGACATGACGAGGACGGTGTGCAGGGGGGAGGCCCCCCCGGAGATCGCCGAGATGCACGCGGCGGTGCGCGACGCGCAGGACCTCGCGGCCCGGCTCCTGAAACCGGGGGCATCCGGGGCGGAGGTGTACAGGGAAATCGTCGACTTCTTCCGTGACGCGGGCTACGAGAGCGGCTCGCGGGGGTTCGTCCACAGCCTCGGCCACGGCGTCGGCCTCGAGGTCCACGAGAGGCCGTCGCTCGGTCCGTCCGGGGGGAGACTGAAGGAGGGGAGCGTCGTGACGAACGAGCCGGGCCTCTACTACCCCGGGACGGGCGGGGTCCGCATCGAGAACACGGGCGTGGTGAGGCGGCAGGGTTTCGTCTCCCTCACGCGCTTCCACAGGGACCTGGTCGTGTGAGGCAGTTCGCGTGAAGGACGAGGAGATCGACCTCTACATCGAGGCGGGGAGACTCGCAGCTCGGATACTCGCGAAGGCCGCTGCCGAAGTCCGCGAGGGGACGACCGTGCTCTCCCTTGTAGAGAAGGTCGAGGGCATGGTCCTCGACGCGGGCGCGGGACTCGCGTTTCCCCTCAACGTCTCCCGGAACGAGGACGCGGCGCACGACACCGCCGGGAGGGAGGACGGGAGGACGTTTCTCCGCGGGGACGTGGTCAAGGTCGACCTCGGTGTCCACATCGACGGGTTCATCGCGGACTGCGCGACGACCGTGGACCTCGGCGACCACGGGGAGCTCGTCGCGGCCTCGCGGGAAGGCCTGGAACGCGCCATTGCGCGCGTCCGGCCGGGGGTGACGACCGGGGAGCTCGGGGCTGCCATCCAGGAGGCAATCGAGTCGCGGGGGTTCCGGCCCGTCGCGAACCTCACGGGCCACGGCCTTTCGAGGTACACGATCCACACGCCGCCCAACGTCCCGAACGTGGGGTTCCACGGCGGCGCGGTCCTTAAAGAGGGGATGGTCTTCGCGATCGAGCCGTTCGCGACGACGGGCAGCGGCCACGTGACCGAGAAACCGAGGACCGAGATCTTCCAGCAGGTCTCTGTCAAACCCGTGCGGATGCCGGCAGGGAGGAGGATCCTCGAGGAGATACGGGAGAGGAGGGGCATGCCGTTCTCGCGCCGCTGGCTCTCCGATCCCCGGGCCGACATCCCGCTCGCATCGCTCGCGAGGGAGGGTATCCTCCGGAGGTACCCCGTCCTCTCGGACGTCCCGGGATCGCTCGTTTCCCAGGCCGAGCACACGCTGGTCGTGACCGAGGACGGCTGCATCGTGACGACCGGATGAGATACCCTTAAAAAATTCCAGAAGAAATGAACTTGGTTACAGATATGCCTGTCGACGACGAGGTCCTCAAGCTCGTGGAGGTCGTCCTCACGGCCGAAATTTTCAATTCGCACCCGTCCCTCGATGCCAATGACCTCACCCCCGAGTGCAGGGCACTCTTCGGCATCGACGGGTGCGGCGATGTCAAGCGTCCTGTGCACGTGAGCGAGGGCACGGTGAAGAGGGGACTTGGCATCCCCGATGCCTGCAGGAAACTTCAGGGGACCCCGGTCGTCACCTGCGAGGAGTTCGGGCAGAGGATTAGGGTCACGACGCTTGAGCCTGCGGCGAGGTGGTTCCTGCGGCAGGGGGGACTCCCGCTGGTCGGGAAGAACCCTGTCCTCGCGTACTACTTCCGCGGCCTCGAGCAGGTCCCCGTCTCCTACGAGGAGGTCCGGGAGAAGAATCCCCCCGTGGAGGACACGCGGGCGTTCCTCCAGGCACGCGTCGAGAAGATCGTCGCGGGCGACGAGCACCTGAAGGCCGCACTCGACCTCGTCATCCTGAGCGCGCCGGAGGAGATTGAGCAGGACTTCGAGGACCTCGTGTGCACGCCCGTGCAGGAGGCAGTCATCAGGAAGATACAGGTCGCCCGCTCGCACAGGGACTTCCTGCGGCGGCACCGCATCCACGAGATCGGGAAACTCCTCTTCGTCGGACCCCCCGGGACGGGCAAGACCTCGCTCGCCCTCGCCCTCTCGCGCAAGCTCCACCTCCCGGTCATCGAGGTGCGGCTCTCGATGGTCACGTCCCAGTACCTGGGGGAGACCTCGAAGAACATCGACCGCATATTCGACCTCGCGAAGGCGCTCGCGCCCTGCATCCTCTTCATCGACGAGTTCGACTTCGTGGCGAAGAGCAGGGTCACCGATGACCACGGCGCGATGAAGAGGGCGGTCAACTCCCTGCTCAAGAACATAGACCAGGTGAATCTCGTCCGGCACGGCGTCCTCCTCATCGGGGCGACCAACCACCCCCAGCTCCTCGACGCCGCCGCGTGGCGGAGGTTCGACGAGGTCGTGGAGTTCGGCCTCCCCGACAGGGAGATGCGCCTCTCGATCCTCGGGAAGATCGCGGCAGGCCTCCCCGTCCGCGTCGATTTCGCGGACCTCGCGGACAGGACGGAAGGGTTCTCGGGGGCAGACCTGCGCATCATGGTCAAGGAGGCCCTCCTCTCCGCCCTCATGGAAAAGAGGGAAGAGATACTCCCCGCCGACATCGAGCGCGGGATCGCGGTCGTGGAGAGCCGGAACGCGATCCGGTCGCAGAACTGGCTCACATAGGGATGAGGGTCGTCCTCCTCGGGACAGGGGATGCGGTCGGGACACCCCGGATCGGGTGCTCCTGCACCCAGTGCTCGACGGCGAGGGAGACGGGGAGGGAGAGGCTCCGGACGTCGCTCCTCTTCTCGGACGGGGAACACACCGTCCTCGTCGACACGGGGCCGGACCTCCGGAGGCAGCTCCTCGCCTGCGGGTCCCCGCGGGTCGACGCCGTCCTCTGGACGCACGGCCACTACGACCACTTCATGGGATTCGGGGAGTTCTACAGGGTCCAGAAGATCCCGCCGGTCTGGGCACCGCACCCGGTCGCGGATTACTGCGGGAGGATCTTCTCGTTCCTCGACTTCCAGAGGCACGGTGTCGGGGAGTACGAGTCGTTCCGCATCGGCGACACAGAGTGGACGTTCCTGCCCGTCTGCCATCCCCCCGCCTACACGTGCGGCCTCCTCGTCACCGACGGGGACGTCCGCATCGGGTACACCTCGGACACGAACAGGAACATCCCCGGGCGGACGAGAGAACTCCTCGAGGGGGTCGACCTCCTCCTCGTCGACGCGCTCCTCCCCGGCAGGCTCCACGTCCCCAAGCACATGAACTACGAGGAGGCGTGCGCGCTCGCGGAGGAACTCGGCGTCGCGGACTTCCGGTGCGTGCACATGAGCCACCTCGTCCCGTGGGACCTGCCCCACCTCGGCAGGGACGGCGAGGAATTCAGGTTCTGAGCGCCGGCGGCCAAAAAGCGCGGATCTCCACCGCCTGTCTCCTCCCACTCCCATATCTATATAGGATTCCAGCGCCCACCCTCTTACCGATGAATATAAAGGTCCTCGAACTGACGAAGGACAAGGCGAGGCTCATCATCCAGGGAGAGGGTCACACGTTCATGAACGTCCTCACGGAGGAGATACTTGCCGACCCCGACGTCGATGTCGCCAAGTACCTCATCAAATTCCAGTTCTCTGACCCCGAGCTCCTCGTCACGACGAACGGGAAGAAGGACCCCCTCCAGGCGATCGCGGACGCGTGCAGGCGCATCTCGAGGACGTGCGACGAACTGCTCGAGAGCGTGAACTCGTCCGCAAGGCCGGGCACCGGCCGCTAAAATTTCCTTCTCCCCGCGGTTTTTCCCTGTTATCGAAGAGAAAAGGAGATATCCTGTACCGGCGGCGCCTGGCCTTCTCCCCTCAGGGTGGGAGCCTCTCGGTGAAGACTATCGAGCCCGAGATCCTCGTGATTCTGACCTTCACTTTCTGGCCCGGTTTCCCGCCCGGGATGTAGATGATGTACTTGCCCATCCTCACGATGCCGTCACCCCTCTTGCTCGTGGACTGAACCTCGAGGTCGAGCGTCGCCCCCTCGGAGATCTCGCTCGCGACCGGCTCGGTCCTCGCCTTCCTCTTGCGGACGGGCCTGTGTCCCCCGCACGCGTCGCACCGGAGGATGAGGACGCGGTCGTCCTTCACGAGGCGCGTGTCGGGCTTCCCGCACTCCGAGCAGATGACGTAGTCCTCCGTGTAGGACCGAACAAGCGAGTTGATGAGGGACGGCTCGAACTTCCCGTTGAATATCGCCCGCGAGCCGTCGATCTTCCCCGCGGTCCCGAGTTCGCCGAGGAGGAACTTCATGAGGTGGTCCTTGTCGCGCCGGAGGATGTCCGCGATCTCGGCGAAATTCTCGAGCACCGTCGTCTTGCCCTCGATGTAGGCGCGTGCCTCGGGGACCGAGAACCGTTCGGTCGACTCGGCCGGCTCGGTGACGTGGGTGTAGGCCTTCTTGAGGAGGGTCTCGTAAGATTCAACCATCGTTCTCCTGTATGTCCGCGGGAGTAAAAAACGCCTCCGTCCCGGAATGCCCGCTGCCTTTTTGAGCGTGCAGCATGAAAGAATACCCGCATGCTATCTGCCCGGGACCTCGAGGTGATCAGGAACGCGCTCGGCCGGGAGCCGACAGACGTGGAACTCGCCTGCTTTGAGAACCTCTGGAGCGAGCACTGCAGCTACCGGTCCACCCGCGCCCTCCTCGCGACGCTCCCCACGACGGGTCCCGGCGTCCTCCTCGGCCCGGGCGACGACGCGGCAATCGTCCTCTTCAACGAGAGGACCGCTCTCGCGGTCGGGATGGAGAGCCACAACCACCCTAGCTACGTCGATCCCTACAACGGCGCGGCGACGGGCGTCGGGGGCATCGTCCGGGACGTCCTCTCGATGGGTGCCCGGCCGATCGCCCTCATGGACCCCCTCTACTTCGGGCCGCTCGACAGGGAGAAGAACCGGTACCTCTGCGAGCACGTCGTCGCGGGGATCGGGGGATACGGGAACTGCATCGGCGTCCCGGTCGTCAGGGGCGACCTCGCCGTGGACCCCGACTTCTCCGGCAATCCCCTCGTGAATGTCGTCTGCGTCGGGACGGTCGATCCGGGTGCGTTCCTCACTGCGCGCGTGAAGAGGCCGGGCAACAGGCTCGTCCTCGTCGGGGCGTCGACGGGCAGGGATGGCCTCGGCGGCGCGTCTTTCGCGTCGCGTGACCTCTCGGAGGATTCCAGCGCGTCCGACAGGCCGAGCGTGCAGATCGGCGATCCCTACACGGAGAAACTCCTCATCGAGGCAATCCTCGAGATGGCCGCGACGGGGAAGGTCCTCTCGTGCAGGGACCTCGGCGCGGCAGGCCTCGCCGGGGCCTCGAGCGAGATGTGCAGCACGTTCGGCGGGCACATCTGGGCAGAGAAGGTCCACCAGAGGGAGCGGGGCATGCACCCCGTCGAGATCATGCTCGCCGAGTCGCAGGAGAGGATGCTCCTCGAGGTCGCGCCGGGGGACGTCCCCCTCGTCGGGGGAATCGCGGAGAAGTACGACCTCGGCTGGAGCGAGGTCGGGATGGTCATCGAAGAGCCCGTGTACCGGGTGACGTTCCACGGGCGGGTCGTCTGCGAGCTCCCCATCCAGCTCCTCGTCGGGGGTGCCCCGGCGTGCATGTGGGAGTGCAGGCCGTACGACGCCTCGCGGCCGTTCTCGAGGCCCCCGGGGGACATAAAGGACCTCGCCCTGAAGGTCCTCTCCCACCCCGAGGTCGCGCGGAAGAACTGGATATTCGAGCAGTACGACCACGACGTCCAGCTGAGGACCGTCTCCCTCGGCCCGGACGCGGCCGTACTCCGCCTCGACGGCGAGGCCCTCTCGCTCTCGTGCGGCTGCAATCCCCGCCACATATACCTAAAGCCCTACGAGGGGACCGCGAACGCCGTGCTCGAGAACGCGTCGAACCTCGCGTGCGCGGGCACTGCCCCGATCGCGATCGTCAACTGCCTCAACTTCGCGAGCCCCGTCCACCCCGAGGTATTCTGGCAGCTCTCGGAGTGCGTGAGGGGTCTAGGGGATGCCGCGAGGATGCTCGGCGTCCCCGTCGTGGGGGGAAACGTCTCCCTCTACAATGAGAGCGACGAGTTCGGCACGCGCATCAAGCCCACCCCCTCCATCGGGATGCTCGGGAAGGGTCCCCTCAACCCGCCCGTCCGGCCCGGCGACGGCTGGGGCCTCGCCCTGCTCGGGGAGACCGGGGCGCACTTCGGGGGTTCCGTCCTCGACGCCGTGACGGGGTGCGGGGGGGAGGCGCCGCCGGTGGGGAGTGCCGAGTTCCTCTCCCCTGTCCGGGAACGCGTCGCGTCCTCGCGGGGGATCGCGGCGACCGATCTCTCGCAGGGGGGTCTCCTCGGGGCCCTCGCCACGTTCCCGCGGGGCTGCTCCGTCGCGCTCGACTGCGACCTCTTCCCCGCCCTGTTCTCCGAGACATACGGGAGGTTCCTCCTCGCGTTCCGGCACGAGGACGACATCGCGGGGCTCCCCTGCAGGGTCATCGGGACACTCGGGGGCGACCGGATCGAGGTGGCGGGGAGGGGAGGAAGGCTCGTGCTCGATGCAAAAGAGGTCGAGGATGCCCTCTCTTCCCTCACACGCACCATGACGCACTGAAAAATGGTGCGGGGCCGGCGTGCCGTGCCAACCTTTTGCGGAGAATATGCAAGAATAGTTCATAACTGTGCGCCACATCCGTATTCTCACTACTGGGGGCCGGATGAATGAATCCGGTAAACCCACACGATACACGAATGACGGGGAGAGAGAAAAAAATCATGTCTCCGGGAACAGGGTATCTTCAAAACATTCGAGAAATACACTTTTAACCCCCTCCCCAAATCACCATTCAGCCAACCGTTGTAATTGAATCTTATCGCCCAATCCCAGAGAAATTACGAGTCCGAGTAAAAGTACATTCAGGCAGACCGTCTTTTTCACAGATCGCGTCGTATACTTGTGGATCCTCTTCAAACCGAATGCATTTTTCGCCATTTTGAAGACATCCTCGATGAGGGATCTCTTCTCCACGAGTTGGATCTCGTCGCGGAGGTACATCACCAACCGGCGCGCCAGGGAAGTGTATCTCTGGACGAGCTGTTTCGTATCAGACCTCCCGGAAATCCAGAGGGGAAAATTGAGTTTCCTGAGCAGTTTGGGTAATGAGAAGTTCCTCTTAGCGAAGATCGCCGGGACGATGCTGAACGCGAAGATTCCCTCCACGTAGTTATCGTACGCGTAGTATCCCTTATCGAAAACGATTGTATCTCCAATCCGAATGATTCTGCGCCTTTTCAATTCACTCACGATTTCACGGAAAATGGTGGAGTCGTGGGGAGATCCCGGATGGAGCAGGAAACAGACCGGCCGCAGGGAATGCGCATCGAGTGCGAGAGTGAGTTTGTAG
>JASFYI010000004.1:0-42604 GCA_030055515.1 Methanolinea sp.
GGCAGACCTTCCCCTCGTTCACCGGCGACCGGTGGTACGGCGCCGTTCCGACGACCTTCCCGTCCTTCACCACGAGGTTGAAGGAACATCCCGTCCCGCAGTAGGGACAGGTCGTCTGCACGTACTTGACGTCCATGTGTGAAACCTCGAACAGTGGTACATCTCCCGCCGGCCTTATTTAACGATACTGATTTACGGCGGAAAATCGATGAATACCGGTGGGTACCATGGCGCGTGCGGGGAGAGGGGGGCAAGAGGGATGCCGCCACGGCGTGGCTGCCCGGGGAGATCGGGGCTCATTCCTCCGGGATCCGGCGGGGAGGGGACGCCCGTGAGGCCGCCGCGCGTGCACCCCATGCTCGCGGCCCTCGTCACGGAGGGGGTCCTCTCTGTCGGGGGGAGGGTCTTTTCCGACCTCGAGGCGTGCCCGCACTGCGGGGGCGAGGTCTCCGGGTACGACACGAAGGAGCGGCGGTTCGCCGTGGTCATCGTGGGGGACGAAAGGAGGACGGTGAACGTGCGGGTGAAGAGGTTCTCGTGCGCCGCCTGCGGGAGGGTCTCGCCGGCACGCGCGCCGTTCTACCCCGGGACGCGCCACGGCTCGCCGGTCGTCGACCTCTGCGTCGCCCTCTCGCGGAACATGACCCCCGGCCGGGCGGCCCGCGTCGCCGCGTGCCTCGGGATCTCGGTCGACAAGAACACCGTCCGCTCCTACGCGCGGGGCGCCTTCCCCGCGGTCCCGGTCGAGCCTCTCTTCGGCATCCCCCTCCCGCGGTCGCTCCTCTCGCTCTCCCTCACGGCCGCGACCCGTCGGTGAGGGGCGTCCCGTCGTACGGGCAGAAGGCGATTCTCTCGTCCCGCGTCGCGAACCCGCACGCGGGGCACCGGCGGGCCGGCGCCTCCCGCCACACGTGCGGGATGAGCGGGATGAAGAGGAAGAGGAAGAAGAACGGGAAGCCCGCGAGCCAGAGGAGCGCTGTCGCGAGGAGCGATCCCGCGAGGAGCAGGACGCTCAAAACGATAGGCCTCGTCTCATCACCTCCATGACGGCGTGGGCGGGGAGGGCTGCCGCCGCGTCGCCGAGGTCGCGCGAGAGGTCGCGGGCGGGGATGAGCGACGAGACCAGCCGCGAACCGGTCCCCGCCGCGACCACGGTCTTTGCGCCGCAGGCGCACCGCGCCGCATCCACCGCCTCCCGCACCGACCTTCCCTGCGCCTCCCAGAAGGAGACCGCGACGTCCGTCGCGCCCTCGGCCCCGATCTCCTCGAGGTCGGCGCAGACCACGCGCGCGAGGCGGCGGAGGCAGGACCCGCGGTCCTTTCCCCTCCCGTCCGGCGTGTCGCACGTGTAGTCCTCCTCCCGGATGTGGCCGAGGACGAGGTGGGCGTCCGCGCTCTGCGCGAAGTACTCGGCGCTCACGGGTGTCGGAATCCCGCCGACGGTGGCGGAGCGGATGACCGCGGGGACGGGCGTCCGCAGGAGCCCGGTGTAGAGGAGGTAGCCGCGCCGGAGCCTCCCGAGGTCCGAGAGTCCCCGCAGGTGGCCGGGGGAGGAGAGGGGGACGATGTCCGTCGTCGTGCTCCCCATGTCGACGAGGAGAGCCCGCGGGTACAGGGTGTGGAGGTAGACCGCGGACGCGTACCAGTTCGCCGCGGCGAGGGAGGGGTCGGGGTCCCTGTGGAACGCCCCGTCCGTCCCGAAGAAGAGGGCGCCGGGGAAGACCCCCTTCACCGCCCGGACGATCCACGCGATCCCTTCCGCCTTGGAGGAGAAACAGTCGGCAAGCTCGCCGCTCATGACGACCGCGCACCCGTCGTCCCCCTCGTCCCTGTACCGGGAGAGGACTTCCGCGAGGGGTGCACCCTTCCAGAGGGGGCAGTAGACGGTCTCGACACCCTCCTCCGTCGCGAACTTGACGTTTGCCCCCCCGACGTCGATCCCTAGCACAGCCGTTCCACCCTCCCGTGGCTGTCGAACCGCGCCCTCCCCACGAGGTGGACGGAGTCGGGCCCTTCCCCCCTCGATGCCCGGACGAGCACGTCGGCGATCTCCTCCTCCATGCAGGCCGCGATGCCCACGACGCTCGTCGTGACCCGGGGGTTGACGTCGACCACGTACGGCCGGTCCGCAAGGACGATGTCCACGCCGACGTACCCCTGGCAGCCGAGGACCGTCACCGCCTTTGAAGCCGCCTCCACGAGTTCCCCGTGCCGCGGGTGGGAGACCGGGGTCTCGCCCCCGCAATATGTAAACTCCCCTGAAGGGCCGATCCTCACGTCCTGCCGGTTCACGGCGAGGAGGAGGGGGGGCCTGCCCGTGTAGTAGGCGCACGCGTTCCCGACGACCCTGCTCCCGACGAGGCTCACGCTCAGGTGCTCCCCCTCGATGAAGTCCTGCGCAAACTCGCCCTGCCCCGGCGGGTCGCCGGAGAGCCGCACGCCGAGCGAGCCGCACCCCGCGACGGGCTTGACGACCTGCCTCCCGGCCCGTGGCTCGCCCGGGACCGCGATCCCGTGCCGCCGGAGGATCTGGCCGCACCGTTGCTTGTCCGCGCAGATCGCGGCGTTCATGCTCCCGCACCCGATGTTGTGGGTCACCCTCTCGAGGGCGGAAGTGTACCGGAAGAGGAGGTGGTCCGGGGCGATCACGAGCCCGACGTCGCAGGAGGGGGCGAGGCGGCGGATCTCCCCGAGGAGGTCGCCCCGCTCGGGGAGGACGACCTCGTACCCGCACCGCGCAAAGCTCCCCGCGAGGACATCGAGCATCGCCCTCCCCTCGGGGGCGAGGAGCGGGTCGTGGAACGTCGCGTACTCGGCGAGGAACGCCTTCATCCCTAGAGATCACGACCTCTCCCGTGATAGGCGTGACGATCGGTCACTTATTTCTCCCCCACATACCCAATGGTTGGTGACCATGAGACACCGGATCCTCCTCACCAATGACGACGGGATCAATTCTGCCGGCCTCTGGGCGGCCTACGAGGCCCTCGCGCCCTTCTCGGACGTGACCATCGTCGCACCGGCGACCCAGCAGAGCGCGGTGGGACGGTCCATATCCATATTCGAGCCGATACGCGCCCACGAGGTGGAGGTGAACGGGGTGACGGCCTACGCCGTCGGGGGGAAACCGACCGACGCGGTGATCATCGGCCTCTACGCCCTCGGTATCCGCCCCGACCTCGTGGTGAGCGGGATCAACATCGGGGAGAACCTCTCCTTCGAGTCGATCATGACGTCGGGGACGGTGGGGGCGGCGCTGGAGGCGGCAAACCAGGGGACGCGGGCGATCGCGTTCTCGCTCCAGGTGGAGGACCAGGGCGACAAGTTCGACGACCCGCGGCGGCACAGGCAGAGCTTTGAATCGTCAAAGAGGGTCGTCCGCGAGGTCTGCAGGATGTTCCTCGACAGGCCGTTCCCGGCGGGCACGGACGTCCTGAACGTGAACATCCCGTCGGTCGTGAGGGGAGGGTACGAGGTGACGAGGCTCGCCGAGAAGCTCTTCGCGACGGGCGTCGAGAGGAGGCTCGACCCGAGGGGGCGGCCGTACTTCTGGATCAACGGCCCGCTCATCGAGGACGCGGACGAGGGGACGGACGTCCACGCCATCCGGAAGGGGAACATCTCGCTCACCCCCATCACCCTCGACTGCACCGCCCACGGCGCGACCGGCGAGCTCTCCCGGCTTTTCTCCGGGCTGTGGGAGAGGGGGGGAGCGTGACGCCGGGAGATGCCGGGACCGGGAAGAGGAATGCCGGCGAAAGGGCGGCGGAGTTCGTCCGCGACGGGATGGTCGTCGGGCTCGGGACCGGGTCGACCACGTACCACTTCCTCGTCCGGCTCGCGGAGAGGATAAAGGCAGAGGGCCTCTCCGTTGCCGGGGTCCCGACGTCGCACCAGACCGCGATTCGCGCGCGGGAGCTCGGGATCCCGCTCGCGACGCTCGACGATTACCCCGCGCTCGACCTCGCGGTCGACGGGACGGACCAGGTGGACCCGGCGCTGCGCCTGATCAAGGGGAGGGGCGCGGCCCTCACGAGGGAGAAAGTGGTCGCGGCAGCTGCTGCACGCCTCGTCATCGTCGCGGACCGTGAGAAGGTGGTCCCGGCGCTCTCGGGGACGGTCCCCCTCGAGGTGATCCCGTTCGCGGCAACGCCGGTCATCCGCTCCCTGCGGGAGATGGGGGGTGTCCCTGTCGTCCGCGAGGGGAAGGCAAAGGACGGCCCTGTCATCACCGACAACGGCAATTACATCGTCGACTGCACGTTCCCCGCGATCCCGGATCCCGAGGGGCTCGAGGACGCTCTCACCCTCATCCCCGGCGTGCTCGAGTGCGGCCTCTTCTGCAAGTTCACGGGAAAGACGACCCTCGTTTCCGGGAGCGCGGGGGGCGTGGAGGTGAGGGGAAAGCCGGTATGATCCCGCGTGCGGGGGAGGATGCGGCGCGGAAAATTGAGTGCACGGTGGAGGAGGTCAGGGGCG
This sequence comes from Methanolinea sp., assembly GCA_030055515.1. Taxonomy (NCBI): domain Archaea; kingdom Methanobacteriati; phylum Methanobacteriota; class Methanomicrobia; order Methanomicrobiales; family Methanoregulaceae; genus Methanolinea; species Methanolinea sp. The sequence continues at coordinate 4,480 of JASFYI010000004.1, forward strand.
GGATCGCGTCACGAGATGTACTCGCGGACCTGCTGGATGAGCTCGAGCTGGTTTGAGACCTCTTTTTTCTTCTCCTGCTCGATGCAGTCCATGATCTCGCGGATGGGCCGGGAGAGCCTGTAGATCTTGACGGGCCGGCCCTTGTTCTCCGTCTTCGTCGCCCTGTTCTCGACCCACTTCTGTTCCATGAGCGTCGCCATGGCGATGCTCACCTCGGGCTGGCGGAGGTCGGTCCCGCGCTCTATCTCCCGGGACGTTGCCTCCTGCGTGTGGGCGAGGTAGACGAGGACCTTGGCGACGTTCTTCTTGAGGCCTATGCGGACCAGGAGATCTGCGAGTTCCTCCTCCCTCGGGGTAAAATACATGATATTCCTCGATTTCATGCGATTCCCTGTCATTCCTAACGGGTTGGAACCAATTAGATAAAAATATTATTATTATTTATATCTCCATATTAAAAACGAAATAAAATTTATCACAGGAGCCCGAGGTTCTTGAGGTCCGTGAGGATCTTCTGGACGGCTTTCCGGGCATCGTCGGGCTCCTTCCCGCCGGTGATGATGAGCTTCCCCGAGCCGAAGAGGAGGACGACGACCTTTGGGTTCTCCAGCCTGTAGACGAGCCCGGGGAACTGCTCGGGCTCGTACTCTATCCGGTCGAGGTTGAAACCGACCGCGATCTTGTTGAGGTTGATGCCGGAGCCGAGGTCCGCGGAGGTGACGATATTCTGGATCTTGTACGTGAGCTTCTTTGGGATCTCGATGTTCAGCCCACGCAGGAGGTTGCCGAGGATCTCGAGGCCCTGGGAGAGACTCTCGATGCTCTTTGCCCCCGTGAGGACGACCTTCCCCGACCCAAAGACGAGGGCAGCGATCTTTGGCTGCTGCATCCTGATGACGACGCCCGGGAACCTCTTCTTATTGTATTCGGCGTCTTTTATCTGGGAGGCGAGGGCGGGGAGATCGAGGTAATCCGTGACCTTCGCAGAGGCAACGATATTTTCGATCTTGAGAGAATCCTCCGGTTTGACCTTCATATTTATAAATGAACCCGGGCAGTATATAAACAGTTGGGTTGCCCGGGCCGGCGGGGCGCGGTCAGGAGCGGGGGAACCCGGTGGTCTCCACGCGGCCCCGGGCAGGGTGCGGGAAGGTCAGTTTATCATCCCGCGCGCAGAGGGAATAACGATGGAGAGGGAGGGAGACGCAGGCATCGACGAGGTGATCGGGACGATACTCCTCGTCGTTCTCGTCATCGCGCTCGTGGCAATCATCGGGGGCATCGTATTCGGATACATCACCCTCCAGCCCAAGTCGGCGTACATCCCGCCGAGGGTCGCGGTCGTCGACTACGCGGGGGGCAAGGCGATCAGCCTCTATTCCCGCGGCGGGGACCCTGCCGTCCTCGACCCGTCGCAGGAAGGCCGCTACGTGCTCGGGTTCTACCTCGACACCGGGAGGGGGACCTTCAAGGCCGTCCCGGACCCGGGCGTGGCGACGTGGAACCCCGGGGAGACGATCTACATCTACTACGATGCCTCGGCGGAGAAATACCGGGTGGGAGGCCGGGTGCCCGCGTATCCGCCGGGCCAAATCCCCGACGCGAAACTGTACCTCCGCGTGGTGGACGAAAGGGCGAAGCTCCTCGTCCTGAAGGAGGGGATCGGGGAGCCGGGGGGAGGGACGGGGACACCCACGACGACACCGACGACGGTACCGACCACGACGCCGACGACGACACCTCCCACGACGACACCGACGACGGTACCGACCACGACGCCGACGACGACACCTCCCACGACGATACCCACGACGACACCCACGGCGACTCCGATACCCGCGTGCGGGACCATCACGGGGCGCGTGGTAAACAACTCGAATAATGTCGGCATCCCCGGGGTCACAATCCAGTACAGGTACAGGGAGAACCAGGGGCAGGCGCCATGGACCCCCTGGTATTCCACGGTGACGGGGGCAGGCGGGACCTACGCCATCACAGGTGTTCCATACAATCCGGCGCACTTCTATCAGGTCACCGTAGTAGTTCCCCCGGGCTATTCCGGGGTGTCGCCGTCCATCCAGGAGTTCATCCTGAACCCCGGCAATTGTTACCAGACGGGGATCAACTTCAGTCTCCTGCCATAGTGAAAGGGAGAGGTCTTACCCCGCGGGAGAAAATACTCCCGCACCGCCTCCCGGAAATCACCGGGCGCGCGTCTCTTCTCCCGCGGGGGCGGGCAAAGCCCGGTGCTCCCCCATTCCCACGCGGGAGGGGAAAAAGGTCAAAAAAAAAGGGGGATTTTTTTGCGGATCGTTCAGTCGTACTCCCGCCACGTGTGCCCGCACTCGCAGCAGCGGAAGAACCGGACCTCGCTCTCGTCGGCGGCCCGGAGCTGGCGGAGCCACCAGAACGCGAGGTTGTGCTCGCATTTAGGGCACTTCGTCGCGATCGTGGGGAGCGTGCGGACCGGCCCCTCCTCCTCGACGATGGTGATCTCCTTCTCCTTCCTGTTCTTCTTTATCTGGAGCTTCTCTTTCTTCTCGATATTCCTGATGTACCCGCACTTCCGGCACTTGAGCTGGCCCGCGGACGAGATCATCAGGCTTCCGCACTCGGGGCAGAACATCCGGGGATCAATGCGTTCTCCCGGGAGATTAAGGCTTGGATGAGCACGGGGCAGGCGAGGCAGGGGGCGGCAGCGCGAAAGGAGCAACGCGCGTTTCCCCGCCCGGCAGCCCCCACGGCACCCTTTTTCTCCCCGTAAAGCCCATGGGATCGGGATGAAGGATCTCCTCGTCCTCGCTTCCTGCATCTCTTTCCTCGCTTTCCTCGTCCCGTGGCGGTTCCGGAACCACTGTGCAATCCTCGGGTGGACGGGGATGGTCCTCTTCCTCTTTGCAGAGATCCCCTACTACCTCTCCATCAACAACGTCCTCTACCCGTTCATGGCGGCCCTCTCCGTCCCGTTCCTCGCGCTCACCGCGCGGTTCCTCCTCGCGGGCGAGCGGCTCGCGGAGCAGCTCTCGGGGGCCGCCGCCGTCGCGTTCCTCCTCTACGCCCCCTTCGGCTTTACGCCCCTCGGTGACTGGCTGATCCGCGTCGTCGTGGACCAGACGGCCGCCGTCCTCTCGCTCGCCGGGTACCCCGTGGAGCGGCTCGCGTGGAACCTCGTCTCGCGCAACGGCTACCGCGTCGAGATCATCCTCGCCTGCACGGGCATCCAGGCGATCGCCATCATGCTCGGCGTCGCGAGCGCCGTGCCGACGACCCTGCGCCAGAAGGTGCTCGCGTTCCTGCTCGTCGTCCCGGTCATCTACGCCCTCAACATCGGGAGGAACGTCGGCGTCATCGTCGCCTACACCGAGCAGTGGTTCCCGTACCTCCCGGAGATCGCGGGGAACGGGGAGCCGGGGTACGAGAGCTTCTTCTGGGCGCACAACGTGATCGCGGAAGGCCTCGCGCTCCTCCTCCTCGTCGGCATCGCGTGGGGTCTCTTCTCGCTCATCCCCGACCTCGCCCGGTTCGCGACCGACCTCTCCGCCCTCTACATCCGGGAGATCAGGAGAACGTTCGGTAGAGGTACGTGATCCTCTGGGCGGCCGAGAGGTTCGTGCAGGCCGCGATCACGATGACCGAGAGCCAGATGAAACCCGAGAACCCGCCGGCGAGGAGGACGAGGCACGTCTCGGGCCTTCCGAAGAATCCGATGCCCTCGAGGGGGTCCTCTATCTTCCCGTCGACCCTCTCCCTGTACCCGATCTCCGCGTAGACGACCGGCTTGATGAACGTGTTCATCAGGGAACCGGTGATGGCGAGCCCGACCACGGCGAGGTCGGCGGCCGGGGCAACCGGGAGGAACCGGGAGACGAGCGGGATGCCCGAGATGCCGATCCCGAGGATCACGAGGGCGTCCACGTACTTGTCCACGATCCAGTCGAATACCGCGCCGAAACGCGACTGGGTGGACGTCTGGCGGGCCACCGACCCGTCGACGAGGTCGAGGATGGCGGATGCGAGGAGGGCGAGGCTCCCGGCGAGGAACATCCCGCGGGAGAAGAGGAGGGCACAGAGGAGTCCAAAGGCGAGCGAGAGGACCGAGACCTGGTTCGCGGAGAGGCCCGTCCGGGAGACTATCGCTGCCACCGGCTCGATGTAGCGCGCGAAGCGCGGCCGGAGGGCAGTGATGTTCATGTGTACGTACGAGGCGTGGAGGGCCGATAATGGTAGTGGTTCCCCCCCGCCGGGCAGCCCCGGCCGCAAGGAGGGGAAAACCTGCCTCCCCGCGCGGAAAAACGGGATTCGTCTGTCCCTTGCCGCCTGGGAACCTCTATAAGAGGGCAGCGCGAAACAGTTGTCAGGTGCGAGGAGATCCCGTGTCCCGGACGAGAAACAGGCCCCACGTCCTATTGATGTCAGAGATCACCGTGGACGGCAAGCTCACCCTCAAGAAGGGTGTATCGAGCAAGATCCTGATGAAGTACATGGACCACGAGACCGAGATCCTCCTGCACAGGACGCGGGCCGCGTGCGACGCGATCATGGTCGGGTCCCAGACGATAAAGATCGACAACTCCTTCCTCACGGTCCGGCTCGTCCCCGGGAGGAACCCCCTCCGCGTCATCCCCTGCAGCATGGGGGACATCCCGTCGGACGCAAACGTCCTCCGCCCCGACGCTCCCACCGTGATCGCGGTCTCGGAGAGGGCCCCGCCCGAAAACGTCGCGATGCTCGAGGAAAAAGGGGTCCGCGTGGTGCGGGCGGGCAGGGAGAAGGTGGACCTCCCCCTCCTCATGGAGATCCTCCACGACGAATTCGGTGTGCGGAAGCTGATGGTGGAGGGTGGGCCGACGCTCAACTGGCACATGCTCCACCACAGGCTCGTCGACGAGATACGGCTCATCCACCTCCCCTTCATCGTCGGGGGGGCGGACACCCCCTCCCTCGTCGGCGGGATGCACATCGAGGACGAGTCCCAGATGATCCGGCTCGAGCTCGTCTCCCACACCATGTGCGGGACGAACCTCGTCACGGAGTGGCGGGTCCTCTACGCGAAGGGAACGGAGGGAGAGGGTGGAGGGGGACGGGGACCGTAGGGAAAGGCGATTCCGCAAGGCCCTCCTCCCCGCCGCCGTCCTCGTCGCGGGGATGGTCCTCGGGGCTCTCGCCTGCGGGGTACTCCTCCTCTCCGGGACGGGCGGTGCAGGGGTCCCGGTCATCCGGATCGAGGGCATCATCGTCGCGGGAGAGGACCACGGCGGGGGGTACATCGGTTCGGAGTACGTGGGGAGGGCGATCCGGGACGCGGCCGACGATCCCTTCGTCGAGGCGATCGTCCTCAGGGTCAACAGTCCGGGCGGGACACCGGCTGCCGCGCAGGAGATCGAGAGAGACATCCTCTACGCGAGGCAGAAGAAGCCGGTGGTCGTCTCCATGGGGGACATCGCGACCTCCGCGGCGTACGCGGTCTCCGCCGCGGCCGACAGGATCTACGCGAACCCCGACACCCTCACCGGCGGGATAGGGACGAGCTGGATGTTCCTCGACATCTCGGGCTGGCTCTCGGAGAGGAACATCAGCGTCGAGGTGGTCAAGGCCGGCGCGAGCAAGGACATGGGCTACGGCCTCCGGCCCCTCACGGGCGAGGAACGCGAGTACGTGGCCCGGCTCGTGAACGGGAGCAACGAGCGGCTCGTCTCCCGGATCCTCGCGGCGCGGCCGGTGAACAGGAGCCAGATCGAGGACGCCCGCGTCCTCCTCGGCGAGGAGGCGCTCGCCGCGGGGCTCGTCGACGAGCTCGGGAACCTGAACGACGCGATCGAGGGGGCGAGGAGACTCGCGGGCGAGCGGCGGACGTGAAAAACACCCCGTGCCGACGGACGCGTCAGGCCATGGAGGAAGGGTCCGCCTTCATGAACTCCCTGCAGACCGTCGTCGCGTAGCACCCGGGCTCGAGCGTGAAGGAGAGCGTGACATCCCTCCCCTCGATGCGCGTGGAGACGGCCGTCGAGAGGACGACGGGGCGGAGCGTCCCCTCGTACGGGACGCCCGCGATCTCCGCGGCCCTCGCGAAGTCGCCCGGGCCGATCCCGTGGCGGGAGAGGAGGAGGGCCATCTCCCGGTCGTCGTCGCCCGCCGGGTGGAGCGGCCGGCAACCCGGGATAGCGACCGCGACGCGGCACCTCCCCCTCGCGGCCATGGTGCGGGCCGCCGCGAGCATCGGCGGGGTGACCACGTCCTCCCTCCCGTCCGGAAAGACGAGGCGGTCGCCCGGCTGGGGGACGGTGAACTCGTCGCCCAGCCTCTCCATCCGCGACGAGACCACGCAGTTGTAGAGGAAGGACTGGAACGCGCTCACGAAGAGGGAGAGGAGGCGCGGGGGGAGGACGCGGAGCGCACCCGCGTAGTCGCCCGGGCGGGAGACGAGGTGGTGGAGGAGCGCCCGCTCGTAGGTGAGCGTTTGGGGGAACGACCGCAGGGCAGCCGCGGCGTCCCTGGAGGAGAGGAACTCCTCCCTCGCCTCACGGACGGCCGGGCTCTCTCCGGGACCGGTCCACCCGACGTAGCAGGTGACCGCCCCCTCGAGGTCCCCCCGCAGGACGTGGAGGCCGACGAGGTGGGTGACCGGGCGGGCAACGCCGAACCTCTGGATGCCGTAGTAGTTGGGGATTCCGCGCGCGCACGTCTCCGCGACTGCCGCGACCTCCCCCTCGAGGTCGGGGGCGCGCGTGTCCCTGATGGTGACCGAGAACCGGTTCGCCGCGTGGCCTCCCAGCAGGAGGGGCTGGCGCGACCGCCCCACCGGGACGATCTCGATGTCCCGGAGAGAGACCCGCGCGAGGTCGGCCTCGGAGATGCCGTAGATCGCGATCGCCTGGGTGGTGAGGGCGTGCGTGTCCTTCGTCCCGGTCCACGAGATCCGCCGGTGGGAGATCCCGAGTTGCCGCGCGATCTCGCGCGCGGCCCGCTGCATCTCCCAGTTCTTCTTCGTGAGGCGGCAGACGAGGTACGGCCCCTCGTTGCCGGGGGAGAGCGCGACCTCCTCGACCGCGAAGTCCTCCGCCCGTTCCCGCAGCCTGCCCCCGATCCCGGGCGTGTCGCTCGCGTAGTACCGCATGCCGAGCGACTTCTCGAGGGGATACGGGCTCTCTCTCATGGGAAACTGCCCCGGGAAAATCCTCGCCCGCTCTCAGAGGAGGGCGAGGGACCCCGTGATCCTGTCGAGGTCCTCGCACTTCGCGGGCCCCAGCCCGAGCGCGGTCACCGTCCCGGGCGGGATCTCGGTCAGCCCCGCGTCCTGCACGAGCGCGGCCGGGATCCCCGCGTGCTCGGCGAGGGCCTTCAACTCGTGGAGTTCCCTCTCCCCCGGGACCTTCAGGACGACCTTCTTCTGCCCCTCGAGGAACCACTTCCTCTTCGCCGCGGCATCCGCCCGCTCGTACGCGGCGACCGCGGCGTGGGCGACCTGCGCGCAGGTCTTCCCGCAGCTCATCTTGAGGTCGGCACGCACGACGATGCACTGTTTCCAGGCGAACTGTGGTGCGCTCTCCATCCGTGGGAGAATGTTTCCGCGCGCGAGGTGAAAAAGGGGTGCGCGGGGGCACGCGGGTCCCACGGGATCCCTTGATGCGGCACCGCGCTGAGACATGGAAGGGGACATGGGAAGGGAGTACGACGTCGTCGTGGTCGGCGGTGGGCCCGCGGGGAGCGCGTGCGCGAGGTTCTGCGCCGAGAGGGGGCTTTCCGTCTGCATCGTCGAGGAGCACGCCGCGGCGGGGATCCCCGTCCAGTGCGCGGGACTCCTCTCCCTCTCGGCGTTCGAGGAGTGCCGCGTCTCCCGCGCGTCCATCATCTCGACAGTGACGGGTGCCCGCGTCGTCTCGTCGCTCGGCCCCGTCCTCTCCTTCGACGCCGGGACGCCGAAGGCCCACGTCGTCGACCGTGCAGTGCTCGACCGCGAGATGCTCGAGCGCGCGGCCCGCGCGGGGGCGGAGGTGAGGGTGAAGACCGCGTACTTCCGGAGGGACGGCCGGCGCATCCTGACGAGGGGAGCGGGGGGGCGGGGGGAGATTGGCTTTCGCATCCTCGTGGGTGCCGACGGCGCGGCGAGCAGCGTCGCGCGGCACGCGGGGATGCCCCGCCCCGCGTACATCCTCTCGGGCCTCCAGGCCGACATCCTCCACGGGATGGACGGGAATCTCGTCGAAATTTACCCGGACGCTTCCCCGGACTTCTTCGGGTGGGCGATCCCGATCGGGCGGGGGAGGGCACGCGTGGGGCTCGCCGCCCTCTCGGGCACGAGGGAGCACTTCTCCCGGTTCCTCTCCCGCTTCTCGCGCCAAGGCCCGTGCGCGTCGGTCCACCTCGTCGCGGGCGGAATCCCCGTCGGCCCGAGGGCCCGGACGTGCGGGAACCGGACCATCCTCGTCGGCGACGCGGCGGGCCTCGCGAAGCCCACGTCGGGGGGAGGGGTCTACACGGGCGTCCGGTCGGCGGCACACGCCGCGCGCACCATCGCGGAGGCCGTGGCGCGCGGGCGGTACGACGACGGGTTCCTCTCGCGATACGAGAGCGCGTGGAGGGCAGATTTCGGGCGCGAGCTCTCCGCCGGGCTCCTCCTCTTCGAGGCACGCCAGAGGATGGGCCCATCCGAGGTCGCGGGGCTCGTGAGGGCACTCGGCGACCCCGCCATCGTTTCGGACATCGTCTCCCTCGGGGACATGGACAGGCCGTGGAGGCTCGTCCGCCGCCTCGCGCTCCGGCCCGCGCTCTTCCCCTCCCTCGGCGCAATTTTGCGTTCTTGGGTAACAAAAAAGAACAAAAATAATATGTTTTGAGGAAAGAGTAAAACTGTTCAATATAAATGTAATACTCTGGTGGTCATCGTGCACATCCCTGACTCTTTCATTCCACTCGCCCAGGCAGCCGTGTACTGGGCAATCGCCCTCGTCTTCATCGCCCTCTCCCTCCGCTGGGCCCGGGAGGAGATGAAGGACGAGAAGGTCCCGCTCGTCGCGGTCCTCGCGGCGGGTATCTTTGCCATCCAGGCCGTCAACGTCCCCATCCCGTGGGGGACGAGCGGGCACATGATGGGGGCGGCCCTCGCCGCGATCGTGCTCGGGTCCCCCTTCGCTGCCGTGTTCGTCCTCACGCTCGTCCTCATCGTGCAGGGGGTCCTCTTCGGCGACGGCGGGATCACGGTGATGGGTGCAAACATCATCAACATGGGCGTCATCGGCGGTTTCTCCGGGTTCTACGGGTACAGGGCCCTCTCGAGGGTGGCCGCGAACCCCTATGCCTCGGCGTTCGGCGCGGCATGGCTCTCCCTCTTCCTCGCGGCCCTCGCGTGCGCTGTCGAGATGGCAGTCGCTGGGACGTTCCCGCTCGGCCTCGGCCTCTTCTCCATGGGCCTCTACCACGCGGTCATCGGGATCATCGAGGGGGCGATCACGACCGTCGCGCTCTACCTCATCTATACTGCGCGGCCGGACCTCCTCCCGCGTGCCTCGGGGGTGGCGGCGGAATGAAGAGGGACAACATCGTCGTGTTCGGCGTCATCGTCGCCCTCGCGATCGCGGTCGCCGCGCCGTTCATCGCGTCGAGCAACCCCGACGGCCTCGAGAGCGCGTTCTTCGGGATATTCGGGGCCAAGGAGATCCACGGGTCGGAGCTCGACGAGGATGCCGCGGCGGTTGCGGAGGAGCAGGTCGTCGGGATCACGGGGAACACGTTCTCGTTCCCCGCGCCGTTCCCCGACTACTCGATCGAGGGGTTCTCGAAGATGGGCGAGGCCCTTGCCATCGCGATCGGGACGATCCTCGTCTTTGGAATCGCGATAAGCCTCGGGAAGGTCCTGTCCCGTCCCGGGGCAAAGGAATAGCTATTTCCTTTTTTACCCACCACGTACCCGGAAAGCGGGCTGGCACGCATGCACCTCATCGAGACGCGGGACCTCTGCTACGTCTACCCCGGCAACGTCACGGGCCTTGACAGGGTGAACTTCATCGCGCCGCGGAACACGAGGATAGCGGTGATCGGCGCGAACGGCGCGGGGAAGAGCACGCTCTTCAAGCACTTCAACGGCATCCTCACGCCCACGTCGGGCTCGGTCCTCGTCCGCGGGGAGCCGGTGACGCGGGGGAACCTCAAAGAGGTGCGCAAGTTCGTGGGCGTGGTCTTCCAGAACCCCGACGACCAGATCTTCTCCCCCACCGTGGAGCAGGACGTCGCGTTCGGGCCCCTGAACCTCGGGCTCGACGAGGAGACAGTCCGGCACAGGGTGGAGGAGGCCCTGCGCGTCGTCGGGATCTCGCACCTGCGCGACCGCGTCCCCCACCACCTCTCCGGCGGGGAAAAGAAGAGGGTCGCGATCGCGGGGATCATCGCGATGGAACCGCAGGTCCTCGTCCTCGACGAGCCGACCGCAGGGCTCGACCCCGCGGGCGTGAGGGACCTCGTCGGCTTCGTGAACGGGCTCTCCCGCAGCTACGGGATGACCGTGATCTTCTCGACCCACGACGTCTCGCTCGTCCCCGAGATGGCAGACCTCGTGTACGTCATGGACAGGGGGAGGATCGTCGCGTCGGGCACGTGCAGGGAGGTCTTCGCGCAGGCAGAGATGCTCTCGTCCGCCCGCCTCGAGGCCCCGGCCATCCCGAGGCTGATTTGTGCCCTGCGGGAGGAGGGGATCGAGATCTCCATGGCCTACACGTTCGAGGAGGCGAGGGAGGCATTCCTCGACGCGTTCAGGAGGAGGGGATGATAGAGGACCTTTTCGCGATCGAGAAACAGGCGGCGGGCAGGAGCCCGGTCCACGCGCTCGACGCGAGGGCAAAGATCGTCCTCTGCTTCTCCGCGGTCGTCGCGATGGTCGCGGTCCCCTACTCCCCGCTCGTCTTCCCCGTGGGGCTCGTCTTCTTCCTCCTCTTCTCGGTGCTCTGGGCGATCTCGCGCCTCTCCCCGGTCGCCTACGCAAAGAGGTTGCTCATGGTCGTCCCGTTCGGCTTCTTCCTCGTCTTCGTCCAGATATTCGTCCAGAACCCCTACTACGCGTCCTTCACGCCGGTCGTCGACCTCCCGCTCGGCATCCACGTGTACAGGGAGTCGGTGGAATTCGCGACCATCCTCGCGGTGAAGTTCCTCGTCTGCGTCTCGTTCGTCATCCTCCTCTCGTCCACGACGCGCGTTCCAGACCTCCTCGAGGGCGCGGGGAGGCTCGGCCTCCCCCCGGAGTTCTCGCTCGTGCTCGGCATGATGGTGCGGTATATCTTCGTCTTCGGCTACATGGCCCGGAAGACAGTGGATTCGCTCTCCGCGCGCTGCTTCTCGCCGTTTGACGCGCGCCTGCCCTACAGGTACCGCCTGCGGGTCCTCGCGTACGCGATCGGCACGCTCTTCGTCCGCGCGTACGAGCAGGGCGAGCGGACGTACACGGCGATGCTCTGCCGGGGGTACGGGAGGGAGAGCCACCTCTACATCAGGAGAAAACCCCTCCGGCGTGCCGACGTCGCGTTCCTCGCGGCCTGCATGCCGGTCGTCGTCTGCACGCCGGTCGCCGCGTGGCTCCTCTCCGGCGGGGTGCACTGAACCGCAACCCTTTTTCCCGCGCGAAAACCCACTCTCCCCCATGGCGAGCACGTTCGGGAGGGGTTTCGTCACGAACCTCATGCACATCTGCAAGCACTTCGCCGGGAGGCCTGAGGAGGCATTCTACGGGGCCGCCGACCACCTGCAGGAGTTCGTCGTGCCGGACCAGTTCAAGGGGACCGAGGTGGAGGAGCTCGCGGAGAAACTCCGCAAGCGGATCGCGTGGCACCAGCCGGGGACGCTGGACAGGGAGGAGGCAGAGGAGGTGAGGAGGATCCTCAACAGGCTCGTCGTCGCGATCGACAGGGCCCTTGGGATCAAGGACGCGGACATCGGCGAATTCCAGTGAAAATGGGACAATTTTTTGGAATTAGGCTTATCTCCCCCGCCGTCCAATACTCTATGTGACACTCGTTTCCGCGGGAGAAGACTGTTTTTTCACGGGGGTAGGAAATGGCAGATACCTATGATGCCTCGCACATCACGGTACTCGAGGGTCTCCAGCCTGTCAGGGAACGCCCCGCGATGTACATCGGGAGCACGGACGCGAGGGGACTCCACCACCTCGTCTACGAGGTGGTCGACAACTCGGTCGACGAGGCCCTCGCCGGGTTCTGCACCTCGATCTGGGTGACGATCCACGCCGACGGCTCGATCTCGGTCCTCGACAACGGGAGGGGAATCCCCGTCGACGAGATGAACAACACGCGCAAGAGCGCGCTCGAGGTCGTCCTCACCGTGCTGCACGCGGGCGGGAAGTTCGACAAGAGCACGTACCAGGTCTCCGGGGGGCTCCACGGCGTCGGGGTCTCGGTCGTCAACGCCCTCTCCCGCTGGCTCCGCGCGAGGGTCTACCGCGGCGGAAACGTGTACGAGATGCACTTTGCGCGGGGGGAGGTCGTCTCGCCGCTGTCGTGCCGGGAAGAGAGCCTCGAGGAGCTCGCCGGCCGGTACGAGGCATGGTACGGGGAGAGACCGGCGTTCCGCGGGACGGACAGGGAGGACTTCCTCCGCAAGTTCGGCGACCGCCTCTCCGGGACGCTGATCACGTTCTGCCCCGACGAGACGATATTCGAGACGGTCCGGTTCGACTACGACGTCCTCGCCCACCGGCTCCGCGAGCTCGCCTTCCTCAACGCGGGTCTCTCGATCTCCCTCTCGGACGAGCGGACGGGGGACGCCGAGAGGTTCCGCTACGAGGGCGGGATCTCCGAGTACGTCCGGTTCCTCAACGCGGGGTCCGAGCCGCTCCACCCCGACGTCATCGCCTTTAAAAGGACGGACCCCGAGTCGATGACCGAGGTCGAGGTCGCGCTCCAGTACACGACCGGGTACTCGGAGCAGGTCTTCTCCTACGTAAACAGCGTCAACACCCGTGAAGGGGGGACGCACCTCGAGGGGTTCCGGAGCGCGATCACGCGGGCCGTCACGACGGCCGCCCGGAAGAACAACCTCGTGAAGGAGGCGGGTCTCGCGATCAGGGGCGAGGACGTCCGCGAGGGCCTCACGGCGATCGTGAGCGTGAAGATCCCGAACCCCCAGTTCGAGGGGCAGACGAAGATGCGCCTCGGCAACAGCAACGTGAAGGGGATCGTGGACTCGCTCGTGTACCAGTCGCTCTCCGACTACTTCGAGGAGAACCCCCGGGTCCTCTCCGCGATCGTGGAGAAGGTCCTCACGGCCGCGAGGGCGCGCGAGGCGGCGCGGAACGCGAGGGAACTCGCCCGGAGGAAGAGCACGCTCGAGTCGACGGGCCTCCCCGGCAAGCTCGCCGACTGCTCCGAGAGGGACCCCGCGAAAAGCGAGATCTACATCGTCGAGGGGGACTCGGCGGGCGGTTCCGCGAAGCAGGGGCGCGACCGCCGGTTCCAGGCGATCCTCCCCCTGCGGGGCAAGATTCTGAACGTGGAGAAGGCGACGCCGCACAAGATCCTGAAGAACGCCGAGATACAGGCCCTGATATCCGCCATCGGGACGGGCGTGGGCGAGCAGTTCGACCCGGAGAAGGCCCGGTACCACCGCGTCATCCTGATGACCGATGCCGACGTGGACGGCGCCCACATCCGGACGCTCCTCCTCACGTTCTTCTTCCGGTACATGAAGAGGCTGATCGAGGAGGGGTTCGTGTACATCGCGCAGCCGCCCCTCTTCCGGGTCGCGAAGGGGAAGGTCGAGAGGTACGCGTACCGCGAGGAGGAGATGAAGGAGATCGTGCGGGAACTCGGCGAGAAGGGCGTGACCGTCCAGAGGTACAAGGGTCTTGGGGAGATGAACGCGGCGCAGCTGTGGAGCACGACGATGGACCCCGCGACGCGCGTCCTCAAGCGCGTCACCATCGAGGACGCAAGCTACGCGAGCGAGATATTCGAGAAGCTGATGGGCGAGGACGTGGCCGCCCGCAGGGACTTCATCAAGAGGCACGCCCGCGAGGTGACGAACCTTGACATCTGAAGACGCGGGAGCCGCGGCGACGGCGCAGGGACCTGCGAGCCAGGTCATCCCGGTGAACATCGAGGAGGAGATGAAGACCTCCTACATCAACTACGCGATGAGCGTCATCATCGGGCGCGCCATCCCGGACGCGAGGGACGGGCTGAAACCCGTCCACAGGCGGTCGCTCTACGCGATGTGGGAGATGGGCAACACCCACGACAAGCCCACGAAGAAGAGCGCCCGCGTCGTGGGGGACGTGATGGGGAAGTACCACCCCCATGGTGACGCCGCGATCTACGACACCATCGTCAAGATGGCCCAGCCCTTCACCTACAGGTACCCCCTGATCGAGGGGCAGGGGAACTTCGGCTCGATCGACGGCGACGCGCCCGCGGCGATGCGGTACACGGAGGTGCGGCTGAGCCCCCTCGCAGAGGAGCTCCTCCACGACATCGAGAAGGAGACCGTCGCGTTCGTCCCCAACTTCGACGAGTCGCTCACCGAGCCGACCGTCCTCCCGGGGAAGGTCCCCAACCTCCTCGTCAACGGGTCGAGCGGGATCGCCGTCGGGATGGCGACGAACATGCCGCCGCACAACCTCCGCGAGGTCTGCAACGCGATCATCCAGTACCTCGAGACGCCCGACGCCCCGCTCGAGGTCTTCATGCAGCACCTCCCGGGCCCCGACTTCCCGACGGGCGGCATCATCATGGGCACGGAGGGGATCCGCACCGCGTACCAGACAGGGCAGGGCAGGGTCGTCGTGAGGGGTGTCGCCGAGATCGAGGAGAGGGGGAGCCGCGGGGAGCGGATCGTCATCACCGAGATCCCGTTCCAGGTCAACAAGGCGAGGCTGGTGGAGTCCATCGCCACCCTCGTCAAGGAGAAGAAGATCGAGGGGATCTCCGACATCCGCGACGAGTCGGACAAGGAGGGCCTGCGGGTCGTCATCGACGTGAGGAAGGGCGCGTCGGCCTCTGTCATCCTCAACCAGCTCTACAAGCACACCGCGCTCGAGAGCACGTTTGGCATCATCAACCTCGCGATCGTCGAGAACCAGCCGCGCATCCTCTCCCTCGTCGACCTCTTCCGGGAGTTCGTCGCCCACAGGACCGAGGTGATCAGGCGCCGGAGCGAGTACGACAGGAAGAAGGCGCTCGAGAGGGTCCACGTCCTCGACGGGCTCCTCCTCGCCCTCTCCCGCATCGACGAGGTGATCGCGGCCATCAGGGCCTCCGAGACGGCAGAGGCCGCGAGGGACACCCTCATCTCCCGGTTCGGCCTTACCGAGCCGCAGGCCTCGGCCATCCTCCAGATGCAGCTGCGCAGGCTCGCGGCGCTCGAGCGGCAGAAGATACAGGAGGAGAGGGACGAGCTCTCCCGGGAGATCGCGCGCCTCACCGAGATCCTCTCCGACGAGAGGAACATCCGCGCGGAGATCCGCAAGGAACTCCTCGCGCTCGCGGAGAAGTACGGGGACCCGCGGAGGACGAGGATATCCGAGGAGGTGACCGCGATCGAGAGGGAGGACCTCATCGAGGACAAGCAGGTCCTCGTCTCGCTCACGGCGCTCAACTACATAAAGAGGATGGACCTCGACACGTACCGCCAGCAGAGGCGCGGGGGGAAGGGCATCATCGGGATGGCGACGAGGGAGGAGGACTACGTGACGGACGTCTTCGTCGCGCACATGCACGACTACCTCCTCTGCTTCACGACGAGCGGCAGGGCCTACTGGCTCAAGGTGTACGACATCCCGGAGGGCTCGCGGACGAGCCGGGGGAAGGCGATCGCAAACCTCCTCAACCTCGACAACGAGAAGGTGACGACGGTCATCCCCGTCCGCGAGTTCTCGCCCGACAAGTACCTCTTCTTCGCGACGCGGAAGGGGATGGTCCTCCGCGTCCCGCTCGAGGAGTTCTCGAGGCCCCGCTCCACGGGGATCATCGCGATGACCCTGCGGGAGGGCGATTCGCTCGTCGACGTTAAGATCACCGACGGGAACCGCGAGGTCATCCTCACGACCCGGAAGGGCCAGAGCCTCCGGTTCCACGAGTCCGCGGTGACGGGGCACCACAGGGGCGCGATGGGCGTCATCGGGATCCGGCTGCGGGGCAACGACGAGCTCCGTGCGGTCTCCCTCGTCGAGAAGGACCACCTCCTCACGGTCACCGAGAGCGGCTACGGCAAGCGCACGGAGTTCTCGGAGTTCCACGGCCACGGGAGGGGGACGATGGGCGTGCGCAACATCCTCACGGAGTTCCGGGGCGGCGTCGTGGACGCGAAAGCCGTCTCCGAGGACGACGAGATCATCCTGATGAGCGCGTCGGGAATCGCCATCAGGACCAAGGTCTCCGAGATCTCGGTCCAGAAGAGGAGCACCCGCGGTGTACGGATCATGAAGATGGAAGAGGGAGACCGCGTCGTCGGCTTTGCGATCCTGCGGCCCGAGATGGGAGACTGAACCCCCATCCCCCCTCCGCGACACTTTTTTTCGCGATACATTCATCCCGGTGCGGGTCTCTCTCTCCCACGATGTACCAGACGAGGATCACCGTGGAGACGCGTGGGGAGGGGGACATCGTCGACATCACCCCCCGTGTGCGGGAGGCCATCCGGGAGAGCGGTGCCCGTGAAGGCCTCGCGAACGTCTTTGTCGCGGGGTCTACCGCGGCCGTGACGACGATAGAGTACGAGAAGGGAGTCCTGCAGGACCTCCGGAGGGCGCTCTCCGGGATCGCGCCCGAGTCCGTCCCCTACGCCCACGACGCCGCGTGGGGGGACGGCAACGGCCGGTCGCACGTCAAGGCCGCGATCGTGGGGCCCTCCCTCACGATCCCCGTGACGGGCGGGGAGCCTGCGCTCGGGACGTGGCAACAGGTCGTCCTCCTCGAGCTCGACGTGAGGGAGTCAAGGAGGCGGACGGTCACCATCACGGTCCTCCCGTGACGAAAAAGTATCGCTCCGGTGCGGGAGATCCCCACACCGCGGGTCGCCCCCGGTGGGAGCGGCAGCCGGTCTCTTCAGTCCAGCGGGATCGTCTCCAGCTGCGAGACGAGCTCCCAGATCCGCGTCCGCGCGTGGACAGGCATGTTCGGATCGTTGCTGATCTCGTCGATCTTCGAGATCGCCTCCGCGGCCCGCAGCCCCGATTTCTTGGAGGTGTTCATCAGCAACTGGCGGGTCTCGTCCGCGACCCTCCGGATGTTCCGCGGGATGGTGCTGTCATCCATGATGTGCTGGAGCATCTGGATGCAGTTCTCGATGGTCTTCTCAGGGTTGGTCATGGGTATCCCCTCCGGTGTCTCTCGCGAAAAACTCATCTATAACGAGTCATTCCTGAACCATACTTATATAGAGGACAGGCAATATAAACCATGCGAAATGACGGCGGGAGGAGAGACGGGACCGGGCGTGCGCGAGGACGAGGTCATGGCCCGGTACCTCCTGAAGGGCGGCAGGATGCTCTCCGCGACCTGCCCGGCCTGCGGGTGCCCCCTCTTCGACGTGAAGGGGGAGACGCTCTGCGTGGTCTGCAGGGAGAAGGAGGGAGGACGCGGCGTCCCCCCGGGAACCGCGCCGGTGCCCGCGCCGGCCGCGGGGGAGCAGGGGATACCCGCCGTGCGCGGCGGGAGGGTGCGTGAGGCACTCGAGCGCGCGGTCGTTGCCCTCTGCGCGAGGGCCGAGTGCGAAGAGGACCCGCGCCGCGCGAGGATCCTCATGGAGGCCGTCCGCGCCGGCGTGGAGGCGCTGCGGGCACTCCCCCCGGAACCCGGTCAGGAGTAGGGTGCCTCCGAGACCTCCCTCACCTTCCTCGCCCTCTCCTTTCCTATCCCCTTCACCCTGACGAGGTCTTCCTCGCGCGCGTTGACCACGGCCTGCACGGACCCAAAGTGCGAGAGGAGGGCGCGCGCGTGCCGCAACCCGATGCCCGGGAAAGACGCGATGACCATCTCGGCCTGCGCCCGCGGGGACTCGGCGGACTTCCGGATGGGCAGTGTCCTCTCCCTCTCTCCTCCCTCCTCGCGCCGCGCGAGGACCGCGATGATCTGGGCGGTCTCCTCCTCGCTCCGCGAGAAGAGCACGGATATCCCGAGGTCGACGGCGATGGCCGCGAGCGTCCCCCGTATCGCGTTCGGGTGGATGTCCCTCACCGCGTAGATGTCCTCGGTCCCCTCGATGATCAGGACCGGCCGCGGGGCACTCGCGGAGAGGTCCTTCAACTGGGAGAAGAGGTCGCGGTCGACGAGCGTGTCCACGAAATCCCGGACGGTCTTCCTCTCGACGAGGACCCTGTCTCCCACCGCGTAGTCGCCGGCGGGAAGCCTCCCTATCTCCATCGGGACGCGGAGCGCGGACAAGGCCTCGACGACCCCCGAGGACGTCTCGCGGTCGTCCACCCTTACCACGGTGCCATGGCCCGCGCCGTCGCCCGGGGGGTCGTCGAAGTCCCGGATCGATGTCTGCGAGGTTGATGGGGGGACGTCGCTGCCCGCCGGCCGGCTCGCCTCGCGGTGCATCCGGCGGATCCCGGAGAGCATCGTCCTCTCGCGGGTCTGGCTCACGTAACGGAACACCTCGTCGGTCGTCCCCCTCGTGACGAGGACGACGATCCTCCCCTTCCCGCTCCTCCCCGTCCTCCCCTTCCGCTGGATGCTCCGGATCTCGGAGGGGACAGCCTCGTAGAAGACGACGAGATCAGTGGAAGGGATGTCGAGCCCCTCCTCCCCGACCGAGGTCGCGACGAGCACGCGGAATTCCCCCTCGCGGAACTTCCGGATCGCCTCTATCTGCTTCTTCTGCGAGAGGCCCTTCTCGGTGTCCCTCGACGCCTGCCCGACGAACCTCTGGCTCGGGATGCCCCTCGCCGCGAGGAAGTCCACGATCTGCTGGACCATGTCCCGGTAGGTCGCAAAGACGATGATCCTGCTCCCCGGCGAGGCCTCGACCTGCTCGCGCACGACGTCGGCGAGGACCCCGAGTTTCGGGTGGAGCTCCTCCTTCCACGAGATGCACTGCTCGAGGACGCGGACGAAGACGGGGTCCCTCGCGAGGCGGGCCGCGGACTTCGGGCTGCCGCTCCCGGTCCCCTCGGCAAAGAGCCTGTTCACGTACTGGCAGAATACGCGGCTCCCCTGCGATTCCACGAGGCCTACCGCGTGCCGGAGCTTCAGGAGCTCGGCGTGGAGGGATGCCGCCGTGAATCCCGTGGGATCCCTCTCCTGTATCCTCTGCTGGATCTGGGCGTTGAGGGCGTTGAGGACCTTCATCGAGAGTTCCGCGCGGGGAGGCACCGGGAACCCGAGGGACCGGAGCTGGGCGAGCCGGTTGTCGATGAGGGAGTTGAGGGATGCCGCCGCCTGCCGGAGCTCGGCGGGGAGCTCGACCTCGATCACCTCGATCTCCCTCTCGTGGACGTAAGGCGCGACGTCCGGGTCGCTCTCCGTGCGGGTCTCGACGCGGGTAACCCCGAGGTTCCTGCAGACCTCCTCGACTTTCTCCCTCTTTCCCCCCGGGGACGCGGTCATCGCGAGCACGAGCGGAGAGCGCGCCGTCTCAAGGTAGCGCTTCGCGATGAAGACGTACGCGTAGTTCCCCACGGCCCTGTGGCACTCGTCGAAGACCGCGAGCACGACGTCGGAGAGGTCGTAAGCCCCGGAGAGGACGTCGTTCTTGATGACCTGCGGCGTCGCGAAGACGACCCGCGCGTCCTCCCATGCCTTCTCCCGTTCCGCGGCGGGCGTCTCCCCCGTGAACATCGCGAACGTCCGCTCGTCCCGCCCGGGGAGGGTGAGGAACGCCGAGAAAAACCGCATGTGCTGCTCGACGAGGGGTTTCGTTGGGGCGAGCACGAGGACCTTGCCGCCCTCGTTGTAGAGGCGCGATGCCGCGACGAGGAGCGCGATCGCCGTCTTCCCGAGCCCCGTCGGGAGGACGACCATCGTGTGGCCTTCCAGCGCCTTCATCGCGATCGAGAGCTGGTACGCGCGCGACTCGAGGGCTCCCTGCACGATGTAGGGGTGGGAGATGGTGGTCATGGGGACTTGAGCTGCGCAAAGGTCGTCCAGCCCTTCACGAGCGAGTAGACTATCGAGGGGATCTCCCGAGCCGGGACCCTCACCTGCTCCATGCTGTCCCTCTCGCGGAGCGTCACGGTCCCGTCCTCCGGGGTCTGGTAATCCACCGTGATCCCAAACGGTGTCCCGATCTCGTCCTGCCTCCTGTACCTCCGGCCGATCGCCCCCGAGTCGTCGTACTCCGCGACGATGCCGCGGGCGGCGAGGCTCTCCGCGATCCCGCGCGCGATCTCGGGGAGGTTGTCCCTGTTCATCAGGGGGAAGACCGCCGCCTGGATGGGCGCGATGCGCGGCGGGAGCCGGAGGACCCTCCGTTCCTCGTCCCTCACGACCTCTTCAGAGTAGTTGTGCTCGAGGACCGCGTAGATCATCCTGTCGATCCCGTAACTCGGCTCGATCACGTGGGGGACGACCTCCTCGCCCGGGATCTCGACCTCCTCCTCGCGGACGTCGTAGAGGTCGGGCGTGACCTCGATCTCCTCGCCGTCCACCATGACCCTCACCACGCCGCCGGCGGCAGCGGGGTCCGCGGCCTCGAGCGCCGCCGCGATCGCCTTTGCCCTGTCCCTGAACCGGGGTCCGAGCGCGCCCATGCGCGGCACGACCCTCGTCCGCTTCACCCTCCTCGGCTCGGGGAACGGGATGAAGACCGAGAACCTCTCCCCGCTGTGCCTCTCGTGGGCCCGCAGGTCGTAGTCTGTCCGGTCCGCGATCCCGACCGTCTCGACCCACCCGAACCGCCCGGAGTAGATCTCCGCGTCCCAGCAGTCCACCGCGTAGTGGGCCCTCTCCTCGGGGAGGTGCTGCCGGAACCGGAGCCTCTCGGGTCTCACCCCGATCGTGACGAGGATCTCGTGGGTGAGCGCGATGCAGTACGCGAGGAAGCTGTGGGCGACGGTGCCGGAATCCACGGCCTCCTGCATGGTCATCTCGACGGGGGGCGACCCCTCCTGCTGCTGCGCGATCCCGAGCAGGGGGACGCGGTAACCGCTGTACCGCGAGAACCGCGGGTGGTCCTTCTTCTCCGGGTGGACGAATATCTCGGCCTCGGCCTGCGTGAATTCCCGCAGCCGGATCATCCCCTGCCGGGGCGATATCTCGTTCCGGTAGGACTTCCCAATCTGGACAGCCCCGAAGGGGAGCCTGTCCCTGTAGAACCGGAGGAGCCGCGAGAAATCTGTAAACATCCCCTGCGCGGTCTCCGGCCGGAGGTAGCCCTTCCGCTGGGAGCCGGGCCCGATGGAGGTCTCGAACATGAGGTTGAACGAGAAGACCTCGACGTTCCCGAACCTCTCGTTGCAGGACGGGCAGGGGAGGTCGCGGATGGTCTCCGCGAGCCGTGCCGCGTCGAGGGAGGATGCCGCCGGGAGGCCTGCCCCCTCCGCGAGGTGGTCTGCCCTGAAGTACTCTCTGCAGTGGGGGCACTGGCACATCTTGTCGGTGAAGCCGCTGACGTGGCCCGAGGCGACGAAGATCTCCTCCTGGCCGATCGTCGGGCACTCGATCTCGTAGTAACCCTCCCCCGCCACGTAGAACTCCCGCCAGACGTCCTCGATCCTCCTCTTCATCATCGCGCCGAGCGGGCCGTAGTCGACGAACCCGGCGACCGAACCGTAGCACTCGGCCGTCGGCCAGATGAAGCCCCTCCGCTTCGCGAGGTCCATGACTGCATCGTAAATATCGCTCATGGGAACAGGGTCACTCTCCCTATATCTGGGCCCGCGGCCACAAAAAACTGTGGGGATTTCCCGGGGGACGACTCACAAAATATTTGTATGAGGAAGACCATTCCAACAGATCATTGCCCTGTACGGGAGAATCCGGCGATTCCGGGGCAGAAAGGTAAGGTTAAATACGAAGGACGGTATCTAATTCGGTAGTCTGCCAGTGAGGCTTCATGCAGGACGAAAAAAAGAGGAAGCGAGAACTCCTCCGTTTGTTCTCAGACATCTCAGGGAAGACAAAGATCGTGGAGCCGATGAAGAAGATCCATGGCACCCTGCGTGACCGCGACGCGGTGGAGAGGGAGATCGCACTCGTCATGCGTGAGATCCTCGAGCAGGGAATTTTCAAGACGAAGCTCAAGCCGATCCAGCTCGCGAGGCTGATTTCCGCATACTACGCGGGCAAGAACGACACGGAGATCGCGAGGGAACTCGGCGACGAGAAACTCTCAAAGACCGTCGCGAGGGCAAGGGTCAGGCTGAAGCTCTTCAGGGACCTCGACTTCAAGATGCCGTTTGACCAGAAACGCCTCGAGGAACTCCTCGCGTCGGGCAAGACGATGAAGGAGATCTCCGAGGAGCTCGGCGTGAGCCCCTCGACGCTCCGGGAGTACCGCCATGTCCTCGAGCAGAGGGACGATACCACGATCGACCCGTACCTCGAGCGGATCAGGGACGTGATGGAGGACCGCGACCTCTCGGAGCAGATGACGAGGAGCGCGACGAAGGACGGCCTAGGGGAGACAATCGACATCACCGAGGCGGAGCTGATCGACGTCACGTGAGCGCGTGGCGCCGCGGACCGCAAAGTTCTTTTCTCCCGCCCCTCACCCTCCCAAGGGAACCATGCCTTTTCGCACGGAGGGAACGAAAATGGAGATCACGTGGTTTGGGCACGCGTGCGTCCTCGTCTCGGGGAGCAGGAAGGTCCTCCTCGACCCGTTCGTGCCCGGCGGGAAGATCGGTGCAGAGCCCGACGTCATCGCCCTCACCCACGGGCACGCCGACCACACGGGGTGCCTCCCGGACTTCCCCGGCGTCCCGGTCGTCGCGGTCAACGAGATTGCGAAGTTTCTCCGCTCGCGGGGGTGGGAGACGGAGCCGATGAACATCGGGGGGACGATCGAATTCCGGGGGGTCACCTTCACCATGACCCCGGCGGTCCACTCGGCGTGGCTCGAGGAGGCAGGGCCGGGGTTCACGGCGGGCGCCGCCGCGGGTTTCGTCGTGAGGATGGACGGGAAGTCCGTGTACCACGCGGGGGACACCGCGCTCTTCTCCGACATGGCACTCGTCGGGAAGCTGTACCACCCGGACGTCGCCCTCCTCCCGATAGGGGGCAGGTACACGATGGGCCCCGAGGAGGCCATGGTTGCCGCCCAGATGATCGGGGCGCCGGTCGTCGTCCCCATCCACTACGGCACGTGGCCCGCCATCGCAAAGGACCCGCGGGAATTCGCCCGCGCCCTCGAGCGCACGACGGACTGCAGGGCGGTCATCCTGCGGCCCGGGGAGAGCCTCTCCCTCTGATAGGGGGGAGCCGCCCGGGATACTTTTATATAGTCCCGGGCGAACCCTCGGTTATCCAGGGGTGACAGAAACGTGGAGCTCGACGGGAAGACGGTGATAGGGACGGGGATCATCCTCTTCATCATCGTTGTCGGTCTCTGGTACCTGTTCATCAGGTGACCGGGGGAGGGAGAGGGAACGGCGGGGAGTGCCGTTTCGCGGGGAGACCCCGGGCGTTTCCTTTTTTCGTGAAGTTGCGTGGCGGCAGCGGGAGGCAGGAAAAGGGAGGGGACTTTTTTTGATGGGAGGAGAGTCCCGCGCGGGAATTCCACGGGTGGTTGGCGGGGGACGCGGAGAGGGGGAAAAGGGAGAAAAAGGTCAGAAGTCCGTCATCACCCGGAACTGGTCGATCTCCTCCCTGTTCAGCTGCTCGAGGAAGAGGTCGGCCGCGGAGTGGACGTCCTTGCTCATGGTGATCGCTCTCCCCACGACCACGATGTCGGCCCCCGCGGCGAGCGCTTCCTTCACGTTCTCCACGCGTATCCCGCCCGCCGTCGCGACGAGGATCCGCCGTCCCGCGGCCTTCCGGATCGCGGGGATGTCGCCCCACGCGTGGGCACTGTCCTCGGCATCGATGGCGCGGTGGAGCTCGACGACGTCGGGCTTGACACCGAGTCCCCGCAGGATTGCCACGGGGTCCTGCACGTTGAGCATGTCGACGATGGAGTAGATCCCCGTCTTCCTCGCCTCCGCGATCGCCTTCTCGAGCGTGGCCCTCGGCGCGAGGCCCGAGATGACGACCGCGTCTGCCGACGCGTCGGCCGCCATCCTCGCCTCGAGGTTCCCCGTGTCGAGGACCTTGAGGTCGGCGATGACGAAGGCCGCGGGCCTGACCTTCCGGATCTCCCCGATGACCGAGAGACCGAACTTCTTGATGAGCGGCGTCCCCGCCTCGATGATGAGGTGGTCGTTCTCCGGGAGGGCGGATAGGACGGACCTCACCTTGCCCATGTCCACGATGTCGAGGGCGACCTGGAGGTACGGTGGATCCCAGAGGCGCTGGACCTTGAACCCCATGACCGCGTGGGGTGCCCTGTCCTTCTCGTAGAGGAGGGTCTTCTTGTCGGGGAAGTTCTCGAGCGCGCGCGCGACGGCGAGCTTCGTCGCCCCGTAATTGTACCGGTAGATCTTGTTGTAGTCCTGTGCTTCCGGGTCGAGGTAGACGCTCGCGAGGATGACGATCGACTCGAGGTCGGCATCGCCGAACGCGCCCTCCTCGACAGCGTCCGCGACCGCCTTCGCGACGGCAGCCTGCACGGGCCCGAACATCTCGCGGATCTGGCTCGCCTTGCGCAGCGTTACCTTCGGGATGACGAGGGTCGCCGGTTTCGCCATCAGGTTGGGCCGGATCACGGCGAGCAGGGGCGTGTGCCCTGCCGAGAGCTGGGAGAGGGCGTTTGCGAACGCCGCTCCCACGGGGCCGTCCTTGTCCCCGAGGATGAGGTCCACGTGGGCCAGCTCCGGCCCCTCCCCGACCAGTGCTTCACCGATGTGGTACATGAAACGGATCGATCTCCTCACTCACTATGTGGACCGGCACGTTAATAAATGTGCGAGGAACGGTGCGAGGAACGGCGCGAAAGACCGGGGAGACCGCACGGGGACACGCGGGGAAACGGGATGCTGCC
Organism: Methanolinea sp.; assembly: GCA_030055515.1. Classification (NCBI taxonomy): domain Archaea; kingdom Methanobacteriati; phylum Methanobacteriota; class Methanomicrobia; order Methanomicrobiales; family Methanoregulaceae; genus Methanolinea; species Methanolinea sp. Next base: position 29,494 of record JASFYI010000004.1, read on the forward strand.
CGCCGGTGCGGGGTGGTCCGTGAAGATCTCGCCGGGTTCGCCCGGGCAAAAGAGATGTCTCAACCGCGGGAGAATGTGGGGCCGGTGAGATTTGAACTCACGACCGACGGGTCTCTCCGACATGCGTCAGTGCTCCAACGGATCATCACCAATCCAATCAGGAGACCCATTGTTCATCATCCGCACGACGCGAACTACCGCTGGAGCCCGTCGCCATACCGGACTAGGCCACGACCCCTTGGATGTATTAGGTCACATCGCGCGGATTTAAGGATTATGCTGTGGCCACGGCCGGTGCGATTCCGGTGGGGCTATATGAATGCAGCGCGAACAGGTTCTGGATGGTTGCAGCCAGTTACGACTGCGGAGTCTCGGACAAGCCCCTCCTCGGGCTCACGATAGGCGAGATGCTCACCCTCGTCGCGCAGGAGTACCCCCACAACGAGGCGCTGGTCTCGGTGCACCAAGGTGTCCGGTACACCTACAGGGAGTTCCTCCGGAAGGTGGAGGAGTTCGGGAAGGGCCTGATGGCGATAGGAGTCGAGAAGGGCGACCGCGTCGGGATATGGGCCATGAACCACGCCGAGTGGGTCGTGACCCAGTTTGCGACCGCGAAGATCGGGGCGATCATGGTCAACATCAACCCGGCCTACCGCCCCTACGAGCTCGACTACGTGCTGCGGCAGGCAGAGATCCAGACGCTCATCGTGCAGGGGAGGTTCAAGACATCGGACTACGTGGGCATGCTCCTCGAGACGTGCCCGGAGGTCGCCACCTCTCGGCCCGGTCACCTGAACACCGAGAGGTTCCCGTTCCTCAAGAACGTCATCTTCATGGGGAGCGAGGCTCCCCCCGGGATGTTCTCGTGGGACGAGATCGTGAGGGGGGGACACGACGTGACGCGGGACGAGCTCCTCGCGCGGGAGGACTCCCTCTCCTTCGACGACGCGATCAACATCCAGTACACGAGCGGGACGACGGGGTTCCCTAAGGGTGTCGTCCTCTCCCACCACGGGATCCTGAACAACGGGAACATCATCGCCGACGGGATGAACTTCACGGAGAAGGACAGGCTCTGCATCCCCGTCCCGTTCTACCACTGCTTCGGGATGGTCCTCTCGAACCTCGCCTGCGTGACGCACGGCGCGACCATGGTCATCCCCTCGCCGGTGTTCAACGCGGGCGACGTCCTCGCGACCGTCGAGAAGGAGAGGTGCACCGCCCTCCACGGCGTCCCGACGATGTTCATCGCGGAGCTCTCCCACCCGGACTTCCCGAGCTACTCGATGGAGACGCTCCGCACGGGGATCATGGCGGGCTCCCCGTGCCCCATCGAGGTGATGAAAGAGGTGAACCGGAAGATGAACATGTCCGAGATAGTCATCGTCTACGGCCAGACCGAGACATCGCCGGGGATCACCATGACGACGACGAGGGACCCGCTGGAGCGGCGCGTCTCGACGGTGGGGAAGGTCTTCCCCCACACGGAGCTGAAGATCGTCGACCCGAAGACCGGGAAGATCGTGCCGCGCGGCGAGGTCGGCGAGATATGCGCCCGCGGGTATTGCGTCATGAAGTGCTACTACAACAACCCGAGCGCGACGCACGCGGTGCTCGACGAGAACGGCTGGATCCACACGGGGGACCTCGGGACGATCGACGCGGAGGGGTACGTGAAGATCGTCGGGCGCTTAAAAGACATGGTCATCCGGGGCGGCGAGAACATCTACCCCCGCGAGATAGAGGAGTTCCTCCACAACCACCCGAAGATTGCGGACGTGTACGTGATCGGGGTCCCCGACGAGAAGTACGGCGAGGAGCTGATGGCGTGGGTCATGGTCAGGGAGGGGGAGACGATGACCGAGGAGGAGGTCCGCGAGTTCTGCAGGGGCAAGATCGCGCACTACAAGATCCCCCGGTACGTGAAGTTCGTGACCGAGTTCCCGATGAGCGTCACCGGGAAGGTCCAGAAGTTCAGGATGAGGGAGATCGCGATAAAGGAGCTCGGCCTCGAGGCAGTCGCGAAGATAGAGACGGCGTGAGAACGCCCCCCGAAACGACGTTCCCCCCTTTTCCCGCAATCCCCCCGCGAATCGCGGGCGGGTAGCCTGCCTATCCCTTTTCCCCTCTCGCCCTCGTAACGAGCCTCTTTGCAGCCTTCGATGCCCCCCGGAGTACCTCCTCCTCGCCCGGCACGATCCCTTCGTGCATGAGGACGCTCCCGCGGCAGATCGTGGTCCGCACGACGCTCCCCGTGCAGGAGTACACGATGTTCGAGGCGATGCTGTGCGCGGGGGTGTTGCAGACGGCACGCGGGTCCACGAGGATGATGTCCCCCGGCTCCCCCGGCGCGATCCTCCCGTTCCCGAACCCGAGCGCCCGGGCACCCGCGGATGTCGCCATCGCGAGCGCCTCCCCGGCGGAGAGGAGCGTCGGGGAGTTCCACGCGAACTTCTGGAGGAGTGCTGCGACCTTCACGTCCGCGAGGAGGTCGAGGCTGTTGTTCGAGGCGCACCCGTCGGTCCCGAGGGTGACCGAGGCCCCCGCCTCCGCGAGCCAGTGGAAGGGCATCGCGCGCCCCGTCGCGAGCTTCATGTTGCTCACCGGGCAGTGGGAGACGTGGACCCCCCGGCGGGCGAAGAGGGCGCACTCGTCGCGGTCGAGCCAGCAGCAGTGCGCGGCGACCGTCCGGGGGGTGAGGATGCCGCACTCGTCGAGGATCGCGACGGGGCGCCTGCCGTAAAGCGCGACCGCGTCTTTGACCTCCTTTTCCGTCTCGCAGACGTGGACGTGGATCCCGATCCCCTCCGTGCGCGCGTACTCCGCGCACCAGCGGAGCCCTTCCCGCGAGACCGTGTACACGGCGTGGGGGCCCACGGCGGCCCTGATCCGCGGATTCCGGAGGTCCTTCACGAATTTCACGAACTTCTCCGTGTTCTTGATCTCTGCCTCGCGCTTCTCTTCAGAGGAGAGGTCGATGAAGCCGTACGCGAGGACCGCGCACATCCCCGTCTCCGCGACGGCCCTCGCCGCGTCCTCCATGAAGAAGTACATGTCGTTGAACGCGACGGTCCCGGAACGGACCATCTCGAGGCATGCCAGCTTCGTCCCCCAGTAGACGTCCTCCCCGGTGAGGTGTGCCTCGATGGGCCAGATCTTCTCGGAGAGCCACTTGTCGAGCGGCATGTCCTCGGCGTAGCCCCGCAGGAGCGACATTGCCGCGTGCGTGTGGGTGTTGACGAGGGCGGGGAGGGCAAACGCCCCGTGCCCCTCGATCACGCGGTCCGCGTCGCGCCGGGCAGCGCGGCCAATTCCTGCCCCTACAGACGCGATCGTCCCGTCCCCTTCGATGAAGATGTCGACCCTCTCCCCCCCGATCCTCACGTCCCCGACGAGGAGGGACCCCCTCCCGAATACCCCGGTATCCAAGAGCTCCCCTCCCTTCACGACAGTCCCCCGATGATCCTCGCGAGGATCTCCCCGTTCCGCTCCGCGTACGCGGCCGAGGACTCGAGCAGTTTCTCGTACGTGAACGTCTCGTCCGAGATGCCGTTTGCGTAGTTGTCCACGGTGCACAGGGCCGCGACGTCGATCCCGAGCTCCGCGGCGAGGGTCGCCTCGGACGCAACCGTCATCCCCACGATGTCTCCCACCGCGGAGAGCGCCTTCACCTCGGCGACCGTCTCTATCCTCGGCCCCGGCGTCTGGACGTATGTCCCCCCGAACCGCGCCTCGGGGACGATCCCGCGCAGGCGCGCGAGGAGCCCTCGGGAGAACCCGGGCGTGACGTGGCGGATCGCGTGGTCGTGGATGGACGGCACACCGGAAAACGAGAAGTAGTCGGTCGGGATGACGAGGGAACCCGGCGGGATCTCCCTCTTCAGCGAGCCCGATGACCCGATCAGGACGAGGCGGTCCACGCCGAGCAGGGCGAGCGCGGCAAGGTGCGCGCGGTGGTTGATCCTGTGGGGGGGAACGGACCCCTGGTGCCGGAGGAGGATCGCGATCTCCCCTGTCATCACCGTGCAGTTCCCGTAGGGGGTGTGAACGACCCTCTCCTCGAGGCGGGGGACCCGCGCGTAGAGGAGGCTCGTCCCCCCGATGATTCCCAGCATCAGTCTCCCTCCATTTCCCGAGCACCCCGCGGGTGGCAGGACATGTACCTTTCGGGAGGGACCCTGTTCTCGTTTTCGGTTCGCGCGACCGCGGGGCCGCGGGGCAGGGCGACCATCCACGGGAAAGAAGAATCATTTTTTAGGCAGCGCAGCGTACACCATAAGGTACGGGCCGATAGATCAGCGGAAGATCGCTTCCTTGGCATGGAAGAGGCCGCGGGTTCAATTCCCGCTCGGTCCATGGAATTCCCCGGGGAAAAACCGCATCATTTTATCTCCCATCAGGATTCTCTTCTTGTGATCTCACTTGGCCATCAAGGAGTGGATAATTCCCCAGGACGAGGCCTTCTTCTCCCAGTTCGAGAGGCTCGCTGCCGTTGCCGTGCGCGCTTCCGACAGTCTCGTCGACCTCGTCAGCGATTTCTCTGACGTGAGGGAGAAGGTGCGCAGGATCGAGGAGCTCGAACACGAGGGCGACAGGATCACCCACGAGATCTACGAGCAGCTCAACCAGACGTTCATCACGCCCCTCGAGCCCGAGGAGATCTCGCGCCTCGCGTCGGCGCTGGACGACATCCTCGACTACATCAAGAGCACCGCGACGCGGATGTACCACTACCGCATCAAGGAGACCGATTCCCACATGGTCGAGCTCGCGAGGCTGATCCAGCTCTCGGTCGTCGAGCTCGAGGTGGCAATAAAGGGGATCCGGGCCCTGCGGAACCCGCGCCAGATCGAGGAGAGGTGCATCGAGGTGAACCGGCTCGAGAACCTCGCCGACGACGCACTCCACGCGGCGTACGACGATCTCTTCCAGACGGATGACCCCATCGCCATCATCAAGCGCAAGGACATCTACGAGTACCTGGAGATCGCGACCGACAAGTGCGAGGACGTCGCAAACGTCATCTCCGACATCGCGATCCGCCATTCCTGACGTATTTTTATGGATCTCCTCCTCCTCGCCGGCATCTCCCTTGCCCTCCTCTTCAACTTCACGAACGGCCTGAACGATGCGGCGAACTCGATCGCGACGGTCGTCGCGACGCGCGTGCTGTCGCCGCTCAAGGCTGTCGCGATGGCCGCGTTCTTCAACATGGTCGGCCCGTTCGTCTTCACGACCGTCGTCGCGAAGACCATCGGCAAGGGGATCATCGACCCGGGTTTCCTCACCCCGTGGGTGATCGTCTGCGGCCTCTGCTCGGCGGTCCTGTGGGTGACCCTCTCCTCGTACGCGGGGATCCCCATCTCGGCGAGCCACGCGCTCGTCGGGGGGCTCATCGGCTCGGCCATCGCGTGGGGCGGGCCCGGCGCGGTCCTCTGGCCGTCAACCGATCTCCTCGTCCGGTCCGGGATCGCCATCTTCGCGGGCGGTGTCGCGGGGGCGTTCGTCCTCTCGGCGCTCGCGAAGAGGAAGAACCAGGTCTCGAAGAAGGTCGAGTACGCGGGACTCGGTTTCCTGTACGGGGCGGCACTCGTCCTCCCGCCCGCGATCGTCTCCGGTCTCCTCCCGCTCAAGGGGATCCTCGCGATCGTCATCTTCATCGTGGTCTCGCCGGTCCTCGGCCTCGTCGCCGCGTACATGATCGGGATGGTGGTCCTGCGCCTCTTCCGCAACGCGTCCCTGCGCCGGATGAACCCCTTGTTCTCGAGGCTGCAGCTCTTCTCGGCAGCCTTCTACAGTCTCGGCCACGGGAGCAACGACGCCCAGAACGCGATGGGGGTGATCACCGCCCTCCTCTTTGCGGCCGGAGTCCTCGACGAGTTCGTGGTTCCCACGTGGGTCATCGTCGTCTCGGGACTCGCGATCGCTCTCGGGACGCTTCTTGGGGGGTGGCGCGTGGTCGAGACGATGGGAAAGAGAATCACGAAGCTCCGCCCGTACCAGGGTTTCTGCGCGGAGACGGGGGGTGGCGTCGTCCTCTCCTTCGTGACCGCGTTTGGTGTCCCGGTCTCGACGACGCACGCGATCAGCGGGGCGATCATGGGCATCGGCGCGACGAGGGGCTACTCGGCGGTCCAGTGGGGTATCGTGAGGAGGATAGTGGCGGCGTGGGTCCTCACGATCCCCCTCACCGCCGCGTGCGCGTTCTTCTCATTCGTCGCCCTGGACCTCGCGGGACTCCTTTGAAGCCTCCCCCGTCCCCGCGGTCCCCCGCGAGGGGCAGAGGTGCCCGAGGGGGCACGTCGCGCAGGAGGGATTCCGCGCGGTGCAGACCGCCCTCCCGTGCCGGATGAGGAGGTAGTTGAGGTTTCCCCACGTGTCCCTCGGGAAGAGCGCCATAAGGTCCCGCTCGATTCCCGCGGGGTCGCGCCTGCGCGTGAAACCGAGGCGGCGGGAGAGGCGGGCCACGTGGGTATCGACCGCGACACCCTCGTGCACCCCGAACGCGTGGTCGAGCACGATGTTTGCGGTCTTCCTGCCCACGCCCGGGAGCGAGAGGAGGTCGTCCATCGTCCGCGGGACCTCTCCCCCGAACCTCCCGACGAGCGCGCGCGCGGTCCCTATAAGGCGCCGGGCCTTCTCGCGGTAGAAACCGAGGGGGCGGATGATCTCCTCGAGCTCGCGCGGGTCTGCCGCGGCGAGGTCCGCGGGCCGCGGGTACCTCGAAAAGAGCCGATCCTTTATCGCATTGACGCTCCTGTCCGTCGTCCGCGCGGAGAGGATCGTCATGACGAGGATCTGGTACGGGTTATCGAAGGAGAGAAAAGTCCGCGGGGATCCCGGTTCCATGTAGAGGCGCTCGAGGATCCCGTAGATCCTGCGCGCGTGCTCCCTGTCCATTGCCGGCAATGGGGTAGGGCAGATTCGAACTGCCGTCAAAGCGTCCCAAACGCTCTAGGATGGACCAGGCTACCCTACTACCCCGGGAGATCAGAATTCTGTTCCCCGCCGGCAAATACGTTATGGTTGGGAATCGGGGAGCAGGGGGAGCGGATTCTCGCCGGGGGCGCACACGAGTGTCCCCGCCGTCTTTCTCCCGGCGAGGACGTCCAGCAGGAGGCCGGGAACCCTCCCGTCGAGGACGAGGAGCGGGATACGGCTCCTGCTGATGACTTTCGCGGCGACGATGTCGATCACGGTGTGCGACCCGGCCTCGAGACCGGCCTTCCCCACGATCGCGAGGAGCCCCGGGAAGTCAAGGCGGTCGAACCGGCGGGCGGAGGGGTCGGACTCCGGGTCCGCCGAGTAGATGCCGTCGACCGAGGTGAGGTTGACGAGGAGGTCGGCCCGCGAGATCTCCGCGAGGACCGCCGCGACAGCATCCGTCGTCTGGCCGGGGGTCACGCCGCCCATCAGGACGACCTTCCCCCTCCCCATCGAGGCCGCGGCCTCGCCCGGCGATCCGGCGACGGTGTAGTGCGCCGCGTCCCCGAGTGCCGCGCGGAGCATCGTCGCGTTCAGCCGCGTGACGAGGATCCCGACCTCGTCGCACGAGGCCTCGTCCGCGCCGCACTCCCGCGCGACCCTGATGTAGCGGCGCGCCTCGCCCCCGCCGCCGACGACGACGGCGATGTCTGCCCGCGCGCAGAGCTGCCTGAGGACGGAGGCGTAGGGGGCGAGGGCGTGGGATTCGAGCGTGGGGAAAAGGACGGATCCCCCGAGCGAGAGGACGATGCGGGCCATAGTCACCCATTCATTGCACCATGCCCCACATATAGATGTTGAAGGCGATGGAACGCTGTCCGGCCTGCGGGAGCAGGGATATCTTCCTCCTCGCCGGGGGATGCCTCGGCCAGGTCTACGCGTGCAAGGAATGCGGGTACCGCGGGTCGCTCGTGGTCGCGTGCGAGGAGGACGACGGGGAGGAAGGTCACTAGGTTTATCTCCGGGGACCGGCGAAAGTGAGACTACAATGAGAGAGATGCACAGGGCACTCCAGTGGGCGCCGGAGGGCGGGGAGGGTGCGGTGCGGTGTTCCCTGTGCGCCCACCGGTGCCTGATCCGGCCGGGGAAGGAGGGAATATGCGGGGTCCGCCACAACCGCGGGGGGGAGCTCTTTGCCCTCACCTACGGGCGGGTGAGCGCGGAGGCCGTCGACCCCGTCGAGAAGAAACCCCTGTACCACTTCCTCCCCGGGACGCTCTCCTACTCCCTCGGGAGCGTGGGGTGCAACTTCCACTGCGCGCACTGCCAGAACTGGCACATCTCGAGGGCGGGCACGGACATGCCGGGACTCCGCGACCTCCCGCCGGAGGTGGGCGTCGCGCGGGCGAAGCAGGCGGGGTGCGCGAGCATCTCGTGGACCTACAACGAGCCCACGATCTGGCACGAGTACGCGCTCGACATGGGGAGGCTCGCGCGAAAGGAAGGGCTCGCGACGATCTACGTGACGAACGGGTACATCACGGAGGAGGCACTCAGGGAACTCGCGCCCGTGCTCCAGGCGTTCCGCGTGGACATCAAGGCGTTCTCCGAGGATTTTTACAGGAAGGTCTGCGGCGCCCGCCTCCAGCCCGTCCTCGACGCGGCGGTCCTCGCCCGCGAACTGGGGATGCACGTCGAGGTCGTGACGCTCGTGATACCCGGGAAGAACGACAGCCGCGAGGAGATGGGCGCACTCGTCCGGTGGATCCGCGACAACCTCGGGGCCGAGACACCGGTCCACTTCACGCGCTTCCACCCCGACTACAGGATGCGCGACGTGGGCGCGACGCCCGTCCAGACCCTCGAGCGAATCTACCGGCAGGCGCGGGAGGAAGGGCTGAAGTTCCCGTACCTCGGCAACGTCTCGCCCCACCCGTGGGAGAGCACGTACTGCCCTGCCTGCGGAGCGCTGTGCATCGAGAGGTACGGGTACGCGGTCTCGTTCCGGAACATCTCGGGGAACGCGTGCAGCAAGTGCGGGGAACCGATCCCCTATGTCAGGGCGAAAGGCTAGGGGAGAGAAGGCCCCCCGGTTCCTCGCGGACCGGATGCTCGGGACGCTCTGCCGGTACCTGCGGTTCATGGGGTACGACACGGTGAGCGCGACGGAGATGGGCGAGGGAAACACCCGCGAGGACACGATCCTCCTCGCCCGCGCCCGCGCCGAGGGGAGGATCCTCCTCACCATGGACCGCGAGCTTGCCCGCCGGGGGGGACCCGATGCATTCCTCGTCGAGGAGAGGGAGGTCATGGACCAGGTCCGGGCACTCGCCCGCGCCGGCCTCGTCGTGCCGGAGGCGAGGTTCACCCGGTGTTCGCTCTGCAACACGCCGCTCCGGCCCGCGCGCCCGTCAGAGGTGGCGCGGGCAGACTACGCGCCGGCGAGGGAGAGCGGGCGGACGTTCTACTGGTGCCCCCGGTGCAGGAAACTCTACTGGGACGGGACCCACGGGAAGAATCTCGAAAAGAGGTTCAGGGAGGTATTCCCCCCGGGCAGGGGGGAAGTCACGCGGCGGGAACCCTCGCCCTCTCCCGGGAACGGCGCCTGAGCCAGACGAGGGTCTCGCCCTCGTACCCGAAGCTCCTCATGGGGATGAGCTCGACGTCTCCCGGGAGATCCGCCGCGTCTGCGCCCTGCGGGGCCATGACGACGAGCCGCGGGGTGGGTACACCGCCGATGGGCGATCCCGCGGCGATCTCCCGGAGCGTTCTTGCGGACTCCCCGGTGACCTTCCTCCCGAACGTGACGAGGACGTGTGCCCCCTCCGTCCTCCCGAGGATCCTCCGCGAGACGACGAACGCCGCCCCTTCGGGGGTCCGGGGGAGACTCTTTACCTGCCAGCCGTCGACGGCCGGGAAGAGCCGCTTGAGTTCCCGGCGGACGAATTCGTGCATGATGTCTTCGTTGGTTCCCATTCTCTCTCACCGCTGTGGAGAGGTAGACACTGGCACGGTAAAACCGTTTTGCATCCGCGGACCGGGGGCTCCACCCGGGCAAGCGGCCCCCGGTTCTCTTTCGCGCCCCCATGGAAAGGTATTTGATGCCATTTCCCGATAGATCGAGTGGAAAACCACGGAAAAATGGTCTTTTACGTCCCATGATCGTGATCGGCATCGACCCGGGGCTCGCGACTGTCGGGTACGGTATCCTCTCCTCCGACGGGAGGGCCGTGAGTCCCCTCGCGTACGCGTGCATAAGGACCTCCCCATGCCCCGGCGGGACGCCGGAGCGCCTCGAGCGCATCTTCGACGGGGTCTCCCGCCTCCTCGAGGAGTACTCCCCGGAGTGGATGGCGGTGGAGACCCTCTTCTTCTCGCGCAACGTGACGTCCGCGCTCGGCGTCGCGGAGGTCCGCGGCGTCATCATGCTCGCCGCACGCAAGCAGGGCGTCCCGGTCGCCGAGTACACGCCCAACCAGGTGAAGCAGGCGATCACAGGCTCGGCGAGGGCGGACAAGCGCCAGATGCAGGAGATGATCGCGCGGCTCCTCTCCCTCCCCGCGATCCCGCGGCCCGACGACGTCGCGGACGGGCTCTCCGTCGCCCTCTGCCACATCCACACCGCGAGGGGATACCCGGGATGATCGCGCGGCTCCGCGGGAGGATCGTGGGACGGGAGGAAGGGGCGGTGATCGTCGAGGCAGGGGGTATCGGGTACCAGGTCTTCATGCCGCGCCCGCTCCTCGAGAGGCTCGCGGGGGCGGAGGGGGAGGTGGTCCTGCACACCCACCTCGCCGTGAGGGAGGACGGGATCGCGCTCTACGGGTTCCTCACGCCGGCAGAGCGCGAGATGTTCCGGATGCTCATCTCTGTCACGCGCGTCGGTCCTGTGCTCGCCTGCTCCATCCTCTCGCAGGTATCCGTGCCGGAACTCGCGGCCGCGGTCATCGGCGGGGACGAGAAGGCGCTCACGAGGATTTCCGGGGTGGGGAAGAGGAACGCCGGCAGGATCATCCTCGAGCTGCGCGACACCATGAAGAAGAGGGCAGACCTCCTCTCGGGGGAGGTCCGCGTGGTCCCGGAGGACCCCGTGCGGAGGGACGCCGAGGCCGCGCTCATCGCGCTCGGGTTCTCCTCCCGCGAGGCGGGCGACGCCGTGGAGCGCGTGGCCCGCGGGATGACGAGCCCGTCGGTGCAGGACGTGGTGCGGGCTGCACTCAGGGTCCTGCGGGAGGGGTGAGAGGGTGCCGGATACCGGGGTGACCGGACTTCCCCGCGGGGGAGGGGAAGACCTCGACGAGGCGGCCATCAGGCCCGAGAGGTTCGAGGACTTCGTGGGGCAGGATGTCCTCAAGGAGACGCTGCGCATTGCCATCGAGGCCGCGCGGGCGAGGGGCGAGCCGCTCGACCACACGCTTTTTTCCGGCCCGCCGGGCCTCGGGAAGACGACGCTTGCCCACATCATCGCGAGGGAGATGGGGACGAACCTCCACTGCACGAGCGGCCCGGTCCTCGAGAAGCCCGGGGACCTCGCCGCGATTCTCACGCTCCTCAAGAGGGGTGACGTCCTCTTCATCGACGAGATCCACAGGCTGCACGCGGTCATCGAGGAGATCCTCTACCCCGCGATGGAGGACTACTGCATCGACGTGATGATAGGCGAGGGGCCGAGCGCGCGGTCCATCCGGATCACGCTCGAGCCCTTCACCCTCGTCGGGGCGACGACGAGGGTCGGCCTCCTCGGCTCACCCTTCAGGGACAGGTTCGGCATCGTCGTCCGCTTAAACCTCTACAGCACGGCCGAACTGACCCGCATCGTCACGAGGAGCGCGGGGATCATGAAGATCCCCATCCTCCCCGAGGGGGCGGAAGAGATCGCGAGGAGGAGCAGGGGAACACCGAGGATCGCAAACAGGCTCCTCCGGAGGGTCGCGGATTTCGCGCTCGTGCGGGGCGAGGGCATCATCACGAGGGAGATCGCGGACCAGGCACTCGGGATGCTCGGCATCGACAAGCTCGGGCTCGACGAGGTCGACAGGCGGATCCTCCACGCGATCGTCCACCAGTTCGGCGGAGGCCCCGTGGGCCTGAAAACGATCGCCATCGCGGTCGGCGAGGACATCCGCACGATCGAGGACGTCCACGAGCCCTACCTCATCCAGGCGGGGCTTATCAAGAGGACCCCGAAGGGGAGGGAGGCGACGCCGGCCGCAATGGGCCACGTCTCGCGCACGTGGTGGTGAACGGCGGAGAGAGCCGCGTTCCCGGGGAATATATAAATACCTTGAGGATTCATCGGAATTTATACCATTCTCCCCGCGATCCGGGGGAGTCCCGCCCGCGGGGCGGGCGGATCGCGCGAGGGGATGGGGGTGTGGAGATGCGCGCGTCGTGGAGGTGTGGCGGTCCCGTGCGACCGCACGGGCTCGCAGTGCTCTTTCTCTTCCTGCTCCCGGTCCTCTGGGTACCGGCGGGGGCACTCGTGGTGTACGCGACCGACTGCACGATTCCTTCGCCCGGGGAATCGGGGGAGTGCTCCATCATCGCGGACGAGCTCCTCGCGGGGCTCTCGGAGTACGAGGTCACCGCATGGATCGCCGACCCGCGCGTCGGCACGATCACGGCCCTCCGGTTCCCCCCGTTCGCCCGGCTCAACAGCAGGAGCAAGGTTCCCGCGGGGTCCGTGACGTTCAAGGGTGCGGACACGAGCAACCAGGTCCGACCCGGGCACCGGGACGTCCTCCTCGCGACCCTGAAGGTCAGGGGGAGCACGGCGGGGACGACCGAGCTCGCCGTGACGGTCCTTTCCCTGAAGGACGAGGGTGGGACTCCGCTCCAAGTGACGGGGAGGAACGGGAGGCTCGTCGTGCGGGCTCCCCCCGGGGACGCACCTGACCCCGTCGCTTCCGCGAGTAATACCCTCGTCCCTGAGGACCTCGCGGTCCACGCGGACCTGTCCGGGGAGGTGCAGGGTGCATGCGGGAACGACCCGGGACAGGTGGCCACCCCTGTCACCGCGCAGCCGACAACCTCGCCTCCGCCCTCCCCCGCCCCGACGGCTGGACCGGGTCAAGCGCTCTCCCCCGTCCTCGTCCCTCCCGCCGCGCCAGTTCCGGACGCCGAGGAGACACCGCCTCCCACCCCGACACCGGACGTCGCGGTGACACAGTCTCCTGCTCCGACTCCG